>CADAHF010000011.1 GCA_902787665.1 uncultured Pseudomonadota bacterium | reverse complement strand
CAAAACAACCAGAAACATTATCGATAATGGCGGAATTGGTTGCTGGCGGTGTATCTATACGCAACCTTGTCGAAATTATGAATAATAAGCCACGCAAGGCGGTTTTGGTCGAAGCGCGTGCTGCTGGGAATGCAGAATTTTTCTATCATAATAAGCTGGCGGTTGCTGTAATAAATCGGCGCGACTATCGTGATATGGATGGCCGTGGCGAAATGGTTTTGAATTTGCTGGGTCAGATTAAGGGTGTTGAATATGTCGTTTTGCTTAAAGAGCAAAAAGAAACCCAAATCGGAATTTCTATACGCAGTCGCGGTGCCGCGATTGACGGTATTGCCGCATCGTTTGGTGGCGGTGGACACACCCAGGCCGCCGGTGCAGTAGTACGTGATGATACACTGGAAAATGTTTTTGATAGAATAGTAAAAGCATTTAAAGGAATGTAGAAAATGAAAAAACTGTTGTTTGCAATTTTTTGTATGTTTGCATCTGGCATATCTAATGCGGCGGTTGACAATACATTGGTTTCGCGCGCAGAAAAATATTTGAATTCAATAACAGGATTGTCTGGGGATTTTGTTCAAACATCGGGCGCACGTGTGGATGATGGGACCTTTGCAATGTTGCGTCCTGGTCGTGTGCGGCTTGATTATAATAATATGCCAGTTCAATTAATTGCAGATGGTAAAGATTTATATTTCTTTGATAAATCACTGGACCAAATTACAACCGTGCCGTTAACAAGTACGCCAGCTGGAATTTTAATTCGCAAAAAAATAGATTTGCAAAATGCAGACATCAATGTTGTTGAAACAAACACTGATGAAAAAACTTTTTCGTTAAAATTAAATCTGCGTGGACAAGAGGGTTTGGGACACATGACAGTTGTCTTTGATGCGAAACCGGTAAAGTTAAATTCATGGAGTGTTGTTGATGCAACTGGGGCAAAAACAGATGTTGTGTTCCGTGGATTAAAACCAAAAACAAGTTTTGGTAAAAACTATTTCCAGATTGAACGACACAAAATGGTCAGTACCAGTGGTGGTGACGATTTTTATGATTAAGGTGCGATTATGTTTGGAATAAGTATCGCAGAATTTATCGTTGTTATTATTGTGGCGGTGCTTGTGGTGCCAAGTGATAAGTGGCCCGATGTGGCGCGTTTCTTGGCACGTGTGGTTAAATTTGTTCGTGGGGTTGTTTGGAAAATAACAGATGCGTCTGAAAAAATAAAGACACAAATTGATTTGGAAAAGCCGATTGATGTTTTAATAAAGACAACTACTGACGACATATTAGCGGATTTTTCAACCCAAAAGAAATCGATCGCTAAAAAGAAAAAGACAGGGCGCAAAAAATGAAGAAAATGACAATGATGCAACATTTTGCAGAATTGCGTCGCCGCATTTTATGGACTTTTGCGGTCTTTGGAATCGCGCTTGTTTTTGGTTGGTATGTATCACCATTTGTTCAAGACTTTTTGTCGGCGCCACTGTTAAACATATGGCCGGGTGGGGCGATGTTGTATTCTGGAATAAGTGATGGTTTTATGATACGGATGTCGATGGCTGTTCTGGTTGCACTTGTTGTCGTAATACCATTTGCGCTGTGGCAAATATGGGCATTTGTTGCACCTGGTCTTAAAAAGAATGAACGCAAATTTATATTCCCAATTTTAATTTTATCCCCGATTTTGTTTTTTGTTGGGGCGGCATTCGCGTTCTATGTGTTGCTGCCGTTTGTGTTTGGTTTCTTTATAGAAATAAACGAAACTTCCCCAGTGCCATCGGTTATGTTGCCGGCTGCGCGTGAATACTTGTCTTTTGCAATAAAAATGTTACAGGTTTTTGGTATTGTTTTTCAATTACCGTTGATTATGGTTTTGTTGAATCGTTTGGGAATGTTGTCGCGGGAAAAAGTCCTTAAGATGCGGCGTTATGCGATTGTGTTTATTGTAATCGCGGCGGCTGTGTTAACACCGCCAGATATTGTATCACAAATATTATTGGCGTTGCCGATGTGGGCTTTGTTTGAAGCCAGTATTTTGTTCATGCGAACAAAATAATTTAGGCGTATAACAGTTTATTTGTTGCCGATTTTGTGGTATAATTTCGGTGTGAAAAAATTTAATCTATTTTTGTTAGGGGCAATAGTTTGTGTTGCAGGATGTGATTTGCAACCAAAGATTGTCGCGATACCAGATACGGTTGGCGAATTTATCACTTCGCGTTATCCAACACTGCTTGCAGACCCAAAATCGCAACCGGAAATTTATAATTCTGCGGCAACGGACTATGGTGTATATGCATCGCCAGAATTATATGGCGGCGCGGCATCTGTTGACGATTATGTGCTGTATTCAAGTGTTGATGATTATATTGTTCCGCCGCAACCAGCCGAAGAAATAAAGCAGGTTGAATCAGAACAAAATGACGATATAAACGAACAAGATTTTATCAGTGATGATGTATTAGTTGTTCCAGATGAACCAAGCAAAGAATCCCAAGAACAGCAAGAAGATGATATCGCGTGGAACGAAAATACGAAAACGGACGACCATTTGGACATACCAAAATATAATATCGAAATGCCAGACGAAATAACTGTTGTGCGTGGCGATACATTATATTTATTAAGCAAGAAATACGGGGTGTCGTTAGACGAGTTGGCGACGGTAAACAATTTGTCGGAACCGTATTTGTTGCGTGTCGGACAAAAATTACGGCTGCATGCGGAACCTGTTGCAGAACCGAAAGAGCAACCAAAGATTACAGAGCAAAAAGTAGAACCAAAACAACCAGAAGTAAAACAAAAATCAAAACAAGAACAAAAAACAAAGTCGGACGAATCACGTAAAACAAAAACTCGTGTTGATGTAAATGAAATTCAGGTTGCCCCAGGTGACACATTGTATTCTTTGTCGCGTAAATATTCAATACCAGTTAATGATTTGGCAGTTATGAACAACCTTAATGCGCCGTTTGCATTGTATGCGGGGCAAAAATTAAAGGTGCCAGATTTAGCTTCCGCACCAGTGCGTGCTGTAACCAAGGTTGTTACAACAGGCAAGACGCCGGATACAAAACCGATAAAACAAACAAAGCAAGAAAAACAAACGCCAAAACAAAACGATGTTAAGGATAAAGTAAAACAAACTAAACAGCCACAAAAGTCAGCACAAAAAACTGCAAAAGCATCAAAACCACAAACGATAGTGGCGCGTTCGTCGTCTAAATTTACATGGCCGGTGCGCGGTAAAATATTGTCTAATTATGGTTCTAAAACGAACGGATTGTTTAATGATGGTATAAATATTTCTGCGGCGGCGGGAAGTTCAGTTTCAGCGGCGGAGAACGGCGTTGTGGCATATGCCGGAAACGAAGTTAAGGGTATGGGTAACCTTGTCATAATTCAGCATTCTGATGGTTGGATGACGGTTTATGCGCATATGGATTCGATGAATGTTCGTCGTGGTGCGCATGTCAAAGTAGGGCAAAAAATAGGAACGGTTGGTAAAACAGGCAAGGTTGATAAACCGCAGTTACACTTTGAAGTGCGCAAGGGAACCAAGGCATACAACCCGATTCAGTATTTGAAAAAATAAAAACCGCCATTTCGGCGGTTTAATTCTGGTGGACGCACAGGGACTCCCTCGGCATAAATGCCTGCGGGCAAACCGTAACGATTTCACTACGTTATACTTGTGAAATCTACTTGTTTTACCTCGGCATAAATGCCTGCGGGCAAACCGTAACGATTTCACTACGTTATACTTGTGAAATCTACTTGTTTTCGAAGGGGCAACTTTGTTGCCCCCAAGGGTTCTCGTCCCCATTGTGCTATAAAAATAAAAAAAGACCACATGATGTGATCTTTTCTTTGTCCTGGTGGACGCACAGGGACTCGAACCCTGGACCCACTGATTAAGAGTCAGTTGCTCTACCAACTGAGCTATGCATCCAGTGACGCAAATTATACTTGTTTTTTGGCTAAATGCAAGTTTTTATATCCATTTAATTCCTTGTGTTTTTAAGAGCAACATCCTATAATTCATATATTGATAAGGCAGGTTTCCAATTTTAACAATTCTTAAAAAGGGGAAAGAAATGAAAAAATATCTTCTTTTAACTTCTATTTTAGCATTGGCGGCATGTGGCGGTGGTTCCGGTGGTGGCGGTTCACATGGTGGACCTGGGGCACCAGTGTTGCCTGATATTCCAGACGGCATGCGCAGCGCGATTTCTACGGAAAATGCGTCAAGTAATGAACTTGTTACAAAGATGAAGTCAGAGATTGTTGTTGCTGATAAGGGCGGTAAATCATATTTGGCTCGTACACCAATGGCGATCGCGGGTGCTGACGGATATACATTTACATCATACAGATTGGACGATGTTAAATTCTTTGCCGCGGATGCAGATACTACAAACGACGGCTATTTGAATTTGGGTATAAATGAAAACGGTAAAATTGACAGCATGTATATGGTTGTTGGTGGTAATGGCGCAAGACCAGACCAAGCGATTGCCCGTGATGGTGAAACGAGCACATTTAAGGCACCGATATTTGAATATGTTACAGACGAATTAAAGGGTTCGGTTGCGACAAATACTTTACCATTAGACCCAGACGCCAGAACGGCCGCATTAGAGGCGGAAAGAAACTCACACAAATGGTCGCAAAAAGGATATTGGAATTATAACACGAGCACAGATAAATACGAATATTGGGAATTGGGTGACGAGGCAGTATACAGAACGGTTGGTGTTGCAAATTATGATGCGTTGACAGCATTAGAAAGTTCTGAACATTTATCTGGTGGACACTGGAATCGGACAGATGAAGTTATGCCTGTTGTGACATATGGGAAAAACATTGATGGTAATGGAACCTCTTTACAATATTCCGATTTTGGACACTTTAACCCAGTTTATGAAAACAAACGCGTTTATCTGAATGGGGGCAGTGAAGCAACAGGTTGGACACATGATGCATCAAAATCCGGCACATATAAAGAAAACGACAAGTTTGCAGAAGAACTTGCAGCCGAAGATTATCAATTGTTCGCGGGTGGTTATGCGATTAAGGGTGATGGCACTATGACGGGTGGTCGTCCATCGTTGGAACCAGTTATAGGCGCAACATATAAAGGTATGGCGATTGGTCGTGTGTATACCGATATTCACTTTGCAGACGGTATGGATGATGGACAACGTGCGCCGTATTTGACTGCGTATGGTATAACATCTGGCGATGGTCATGATATAGCAAAGAAATTTACGACATATGATGCAACAATGAAAATAACCCAATCTGGTGATCAAGTTGTCCAAACGTTGAATATGCCGTTCAATACACACGCGGTTGGTGATAAGTATTATGATATTGAAATCAAACAGGTGGGCAATGTCGTAAATTCTGTAAACTTTACCGGTGATGAATCTGATATTACATCACAGTACAGATTGCATGGCGCAGAAGACCATTGGGATATGGATCATGCAACATTTGAACCTGGTTATTATGGCGTGAATACACCGTCCGAAGCGGCAGGTACCGCGGCGATTCGTGCGTCAGAATATGATGCTGGACCGGATAAAAGTTTAGGTACGGGTAAGGCTGAACGTAACTATGAAGTTCAAGCCGCGTGGGGTATGATAAAACAATAATGTTTTATGCATAATTATTCAGCCCGTTTTTACGGGCTGAATTTTTTTATGATTTGTGTTTAGGTTTTTATTCGTTACAATAAATACAAATGTTAAGAAAACTGTGTTTGTTTTTATCGTTGTTGGTACCAACGCTTGCGCTGGCGGAAAAATCTGCGCCGGTTAAAAACGTTGTTATGTCCGCAACGGACTTGGTCAAGATGGCGGGCGATTTAGTGTATGCGGGTGAATATACCAAGGCACAAGATATCCTTTTTAAAATGCCACAGACCAACAGTTTACCAATTGAAATTGAACGGTGGTATTTGCTGGCGCAGATTGAACAGAAAAAAGGCAACGTTGACGAAGCAATAAAAATATATCGCAAGATTCTTGATGATCAACCTGATTTAGCAAAAATTCGTTATGAACTGGCAATATGTTATATGGAAAAACATCAATGGTATCGTGCGGACTATCATTTGCGTCTTGCTATGGCGGGCAGTGATATTCCGCCAGAGATAAAACAACGTATGATGTACTTGCGATATATAGTGCGGCAAAATAAACGATGGAACATTTGGTTCAATTTTGGCGCGGCGCCGGATACAAATGTGAACCAGGCCACCGGTGGTAAAGAGTGTGTCATTACCGATATTTATGGGAATATGGCTTGTCGTAATTTGCCTGAACCCGAAAGGGCGGTTGGATATAATTTCTTGCTTGGTGGAAATTATGAATTTAAGTTGTCAGATAGCTGGCGTTGGAAAAGCGATGCGAATATTTACACTAATATATATGATAAACACGATTTTGATGATTTATATTTGTCAGCATCAACCGGACCGCGATATGTATGGGAACGTGGCGACATATGGCTGGCTGGTGTGGCGAATCGTCGCTGGTACGGCTGGGACAGGTATAATTGGGCGTTGGGTGGAAAATTGGATGTCAATTATGACTGGACACGTAAATTATCTTCGGGTTTATTATTTCGAATAATGGATAACAAGTTTGATGAATATGGACAGTATATGGACGGTCAAACTTATACGACAATGCCACATGTATCTTACTCTATTGATTCAACAACATACATCGTGTTGCGTGGAACGCTAGAGCATGAAACAGCAAAATATGATGCGTATGCAAATAATAAATATGGTTTCAGTGTTGGTATCGGTTCTGAATTAGGTTATGGATTTCATGTGTATTTAGAACCAAATTTCTTGTGGACCCGATATCAAGGTGATCGCATTTACATCAAAGACAATGTCCCGGTGCTGGGTAAGGAACACGATTTTCTTCAGCGCTATTCATTGTCGTTATCAAACAATAAATTTGATTTTTGGGGATTCGTGCCAACAATAACGGTTAGTTATACTAATAAAGATTCTAATATTCACACGCGTGAATATGAAAAGATTTCGGCAGAGTTTACGTTTCAACAACGTTTCTAAAATTTTTCTTTTTTTATTGTGGAATCCATACCTATGTAATATGCGGTTTTTGTTTGATAACATCAAAACATAGACATGAAAACAAAAACCAAAAAGGAGAAAAAATGAAAAAAATAGCAGTATCTGCATTAGCCGTTGTCTTGGCTTGCCCAGCGTTTGCAGGTCAACATTCAGACAGCAGTTTTACAGTAATGGGTCTTGATCCATACATCGGCATGCGCTTAGGTATGGGTTACAACAATTTGAATTATGCTTTTAATGGTAAAAAGGAATCTGCGGAAGATATGAATTTCCGTGGCCGTGTCGCGTTGGGTTTAGATGTTTGTGATACAGTGCGTTCTGAAATTGAATGGTCTATATTTAGCAAGACAAAAGACACAAAGAATTTTGGAACAATCAAAGATGTCAAAATCCAAAATAAATTACAGACATTGATGTGGAATTCTTATTGGGAAATCGGTGGATACCAGATGATCCGTCCGTTTGTTGGTGCTGGTGTTGGTTTGGCATTTGCAGAAGTTTCCCGTCATTCTGATGCGTTACCAAAAGCAAAAGACAAAGAAACACGTTTTTCTGCAATGGGAACATTGGGCATGACATTTGACTGGCAAATATTCGCAGTTGATGTCGCAGCAAGATATAACTATGTTGATATCCGTTCTGGTATGCATGACTTTGGTGGTGATATCGGCGTAAGATTTATGTTCTAAAAATGCTTGTTTGTTTCGTTTGTTATGTCGCCGGATTTTTCCGGCGATATTTTTATGTAAAACGCGCTATGTGCATTGTTTCCTGAGGTTTATGAATTCAAACCTGGCGATATATTGTTGCTTTTAATATATAATAATTTTGTAACCAAACAAAAACAAAGGAGAAAAATAATGAAAAAATTTGTAAACAAATTTATTGCGTTTGCATCTGTTTTAGGTGCGGTTTTTATTTTGGCAGGGTGCACTTGTCCAAGCAAACATCCAATGCATTCTGGACATAGACAAGAAATGCAACACCATAAAGCTCATAAAAAACAAATCCAGACAACACCACAAATAACAGAAACAGTCGTTTTCTATCAAACATATGAAGATGCAGATATAGATAATGTTTCTGCGAAAATGTATACGCGCAGTGCAAAAGGCGGCGAATCAAAAATGGGAACAATTAAATTTGCAGAAACCGATGATGGTTTGCATATGAAGATAGATTTGGTTGATTTGCGTCCAGGTAAAACATATACCGCCCATGTATATCCATGTGGTGCATGCAAAGATAATACTTGTTGTGCGATGACGCCAATGGCGATCGATTTGCCGGCTATCAAAATCGAAAAAGCAGGGCGTTTGCAACAGTCTTATATAGTTCGTGGTTTGACGGCGGCGCAATTAAACAATGCTAAATTGATTTTGACTCGTGATGGTGGATATAAGGCTGCCTGGGGAACAATAAAATAGGTTTTGTGGTTGTGTTCAAGAGGTGGGGGGTGACCCCGCCTTTTTTTTATTTTTTTGTTTTAGGAATAATTTCTTGTGTGCTAAGATGCAAACATTGTGACATGCAACATAATGCGTAATTTTTTATATGTATTCGCTTTGGTGGTGTTTGAATGCACTGGTGCCAGTGCAGCTACTAATATCATTGATGCTAATATTGTTGGTAATTATGATATGAAAAAACACACCATAATTACAGGAAACGGTTCTTTTTCTGGGGGAATAATCAATGTTATAGGGTCTGTTTTAATAGAGAATGGGGGCGAAATACATAGTAATTTGAATATATGTAATAATTGTGATGTGCATATTCAAAATTTTGGTGTCTATGATGCGCCTGTGACGTTGGGGAGTGATGCAACAATAACCCAGATTATGACCAATTCTGCTGATGTAACACGATTGAACAATATTGGTGTAAATTATGATGTTTTTATTAAGAATACACCAGATGTTCTGAACTGGGATGACATTGTGAATAACACGTCTGGGTCAGGTGGACAATATACGCTTTCTGATGCAAAAATACATGTGGATAATATTGTTGCCATAAATGATGTTGCGCTTGATGGTATCGTATATGTATACACAGATACTATGCCAGATACAGATACAATGGTTTTTGATAACCCCAGTGGTGATGGAACTGTTCGTGTTGTGTATAATGGGGACGATCCTTTGCACTTTCTGGAAGCATATAAAAGTGGTGGTAATGTTTTTGTGCGTGTAACTCGTTCAAATGATTATGCGCGAATTTTAAATAATAGTGCAAATAATAATCAACGGGGAAATATATTAAACGAACTGCGCCAGGAATCGCCAAACGATAAATTGATTGAACAACTAGATTCTGCGCAAAGTATTAACGAAATAAATCATATTATTTCGCAAAGTGTAAAGTTTCATCCAATTAAATTAATGCGTTCAATAAAGACAATTTATTCGCATAAAACATTGGAAATCATGCACATAGACCAAGATGATGGTTTTGGTGTTATGCCGTTCGGTTTCTTTTCAAATGATATGTCTGTTTTTGGAGTGGAACCGAATTTGCACATAAACATATCGGACAATTTCAAGATGAAATTATTTGGTAATATATCAAATTTGAAATACTCGGACGATATCAATGAATATAGTGCAGCTGTTTATGGTTTTGGTACAGATGTAGTTTATTTGTTGCCATATAATAATTTTATTCGTGCACTTAGTGGGGCGGTTTTTTCGTCTTTTAATACAGGAAAAGTATTTAATGGTAATAAAACAACAGAAAATCCAAATGGTTTTCTTGGATATGGTGTTACAGAATTTGCGCATAAATTTGTAATCGGTGATAATAACTATATTGCGCCATTTGCGATTGTTGGTGGCGATTATGCAACTGTATTAAATAGTAAAGATGCTGATTTATATGCTGGTTCTGGTGTTGATGTTGGAACTGTCTTTGAAACAGATGGTTTGAAATATTCTTATGATTTACGCGGTGTTCTGCGGACAGACGGCAGTGTCGGCGGAAATATCAACATGTCTGTATGGTCGGCAATGGATGATGCTGGCGCAGATTTTACATTCGGGACAATGTATGATAAAACAAATGGTTTATCGTATCATATTTCATTAAATGCAAAATTTGATTTTTAATCGATAATTTTTCCGCGTAGGGAGGCCTTGTTGGCAGCGGTGATTTCTATTTCTGCAATATCGTGTGGTGCGCCATCTGGTTTCGCAACAATGCATTGTTGCATATATGGTGTACGATAAACAAGATGTTTGCCTGTCTTATCAAGACCTTCGCATAAACAAGTCAAGGTTTTGCCCACGCACGATTCGTTGAACGCGCGTTGATTTTCATTTAGCTGGGCATCTAAAATTGCCAAACGTTTTGATTTTATATTTTCTGGAATTTGGTTTGGCATAATTGCCGCCGCAGTATGTGGGCGGGGCGAATATTTAAAAGAATAAGAATTGATGTATTTAACAGTTTTGGCAATATTTAATGTTTGTTCAAAATCATCATCTGTTTCACCAGGAAAACCGACAATAAAGTCACTTGATATTTGAATGTCACTGCGTGCCAATTTTAATTTGTGCACGATGTCCATATATTGATTTAAATCATACGGGCGATTCATACGTTTTAAAACATCGGGCGAACCACTTTGAATTGGCATGTTTAGAAAAGGCAATAATTTTGGTTCGTTTTGAAACATATCGATTAAATCATCTGTCATTTCGGTTGGATAACTGGATGTAAAACGTATGCGTTTTACTGTGTCAAAATTTGCCGCTGCTTTGATTAAATCAGATAGACGATATGTTGTCCCGTTTTCATCAATATATTTGTATCCATTGACGTTTTGTCCCAGAAAACAGATCTCTATGGCACCGGTTTGTGCCGCCAATTCAACGTCACGAACACAGTCGGCAAAACTGCGTGATATTTCACGACCGCGAGTATAGGGCACAATGCAGTATGTACAACAATGATTACAACCCTCTTGAATTGGAACATAGGTGACAAGTGGAGAACTTTCCATTTGTGGCATTTCGTCGAATTTTTCAAGTCCTGACAATTCGATGTTCAATAAACGCATATCTGGGTTTTCTAAAATTTCAGGCAATTTATGATAACTTTGTGGCCCCAAAACAAAGTTTAAATCAGGGACTCGTTTAAATGCGTCTGATCCAGATTCGCGTGCAACACAACCAACAATTCCCATTATTGCATCTGGCTTTTTTATAAGGCGTATGCGCCCCAATGCCGAGTATACTTTATCAGTAGCTTTGGCGCGAACAGCACAAGTGTTCAAAATGATAACATCTGCATTTGCTATATCGTCAGTCTTTTGCATTCCGCGCGCATCAAGCATCGCGGCAATACGCCAACCGTCATAGACATTCATTTGACACCCAAAAGTTTGGATAAAGTATTTTTTCATATCTTATTTATGTTTTGTTTTTATTATACGAAACTTGTTCTGTAATTGTTTAAATTGCAGGTTTGTGTATCTTGTCTTAAGACTTTTTGCATCGTACTTGCACATAAAAGGATTACGATAATTTGATGTTTGCTTATTTATATGTTGTAAAATCTGTATGTCTTGAAGATTCGT
This sequence comes from uncultured Pseudomonadota bacterium, assembly GCA_902787665.1. Taxonomy (GTDB): domain Bacteria; phylum Pseudomonadota; class Alphaproteobacteria; order Rs-D84; family Rs-D84; genus Enterousia. Next base: position 7,971 of record CADAHF010000011.1, on the reverse strand, counting down.
AGCCAATTTTTCAATCAGTTTTGGGTCTGGTTCTGGTTGTTCGTGTGGAAATAAAAGTTCTGGTTTAACCGCTGTATGTGCATCAATATAAGCGATTTGAAGCATACCTGCAAAAACGAGAATCATATTTTTCTTAGGTTTTTTATTTTCAATTTTTTCGACCACAGATGACAGGATACGATTGACATCATTCGTTGTTAAATCAATTTCTGTAATATCAAGATGTAAATCTTTATCGGACATTTTACTTATGTTGTGTTCGTTTAAATAATTTTTGTTTTGTTTGAATTGTATTACGATATTGGTTATAAATACCCAGCGAATCAAGACCTGTATTCTTAGTCGCCATTATGTCGTCCATTTGTTTTTTCATTCTTTTGACGGCTTCCAGGTCTTTGTTCGTGTGTTTTATAATAACATCTATAAGACGCGACATGATATTATCCTAATTTTTGTTTCAGTATTTCGTTTACGACTGCTGGGTTTGCTTGACCTTGTGTTGCTTTCATTACATTGCCAACAAAGAACCCAAGCAGGCCAACCTTGCCACCCCGATATTGTTCAACCTGGGCTGGATTGTTTTTAATAACTTCGTCAACAGCCGATTCGATAGCGGAAGTATCGGTAATTTGTTTCATACCAAATTTGTCGGCGATTTCATGTGGTGTGCCACTTTCCCCATCCAACATTTTGATAAAGATTTCTTTGGCTTGTTTACCGTTGATTTCGTTGGATGCAATCATGTCAACCAATTCAGCCAAATCGGTTGGTGTGATAATACGCATTTCATCAACTATGCCCGATTTTTTGTTTTCAATATCATAGTTTTCAGGATGTGCAAACAATTCAGAAATCATCCAGTTAGCAATTGATTTTGCGCGTTCTATTTTACCGTCAACAGCTGCATCATACCAATGAGAGATATCAACCGATTCAGTTAAACGTGCTGCATCATATTCTGACAAACCATATTTTTCAATATAACGCGCGCGGGTTGTCGATGGTAATTCTGGCATAGTTTTGCGAATGCGTTCAATTTGTTCGTCTGTGATGATTAGTGGCAATAAATCTGGGTCTGGGAAATAACGATAATCCAGTGCATCTTCCTTGGAACGCATAACAGTTGTTATACCATCGTCTGGGTGATATCGCATTGTATCCTGGGACACTTGCCCCCCGTTTTCATAAACTTCGATTTGACGACGTGCTTCATATTCAATAGCCGCCTTGATAAATTTGAACGAAACCATATTTTTTGTTTCTGTACGTGTGCGGAATGTTTTTTCACCAACTGGACGAACAGAAACATTAACATCAGCGCGCATTGAACCTTCTTCCATATTTGCCTTTGATACACCCAATGCACGCGCGATTTCACGAATTTCACGCAGATATCTTTCCGCTTCATCTGGGGATGTGATATATGAATTATTTTCCGGATTTTTTGTATCCAGGAAAGTTACGATTTCAAGCAGTGACACACCCGTGCGGTTGTAGTCCGCAAAAGATTTTGTTGGATGAACGTCATGCTTTAACTTTCCTGCATCTTGTTCCAGGTGTGCGCGTTCAATGAAAATCTTTTTTGAATTTCCATCATCGCCCATGATTTCAATATAGCCACGACCAACAACGGGTGCGACTTCTGGTGGTTGTGAAATCTGGTACCCTTGGGGCAGGTCAGGGTAAAAATATTGTTTACGGGCAAAAGAGCTGCGCCGTGATATTTCGGCGTTTATTCCCAAACCAAACTTAATTGCTTGTTCAACACAGTATTCATTTAATACTGGCAACATGCCCGGCATAGCTGCATCAACCATGGAAACCTGGGTGTTTGGTGCGATAGTTGGGTTATAGTCGGCGGATGCTCCGCTGAACAATTTTGAATTGGACAAAACCTCTATATGAGTTTCCAATCCAATAACCAATTCCCAATCAGTTGTTTTGCCTTTTATCGTAAACATTTTTCTTTTTCCTTGCTTTTTCGTTTTTCGTATCTTATTATGGCGTCCGTTGGCTAGGTAGCTCAGTTGGTAGAGCAAGGGACTGAAAATCCCTGTGTCAGCGGTTCGATTCCGTTCCTAGCCACCATTTTTTTTACCCTTATTTTCCCATTATTTTTGTTGGTCGGTTATCAACACCGGCGAACTGTTCAATGTGTTTGGCCAGTTGCAACACGCGTAAATCATCAAATCTTTTTCCAACAACCTGCAGACCCAATGGCAAACCATTTGATGCTAAACCTGCTGGAACACTGCATGCCGGAATACCAGCCAGGTTCATCGCAACTGTGAACAAATCAAGCGCATAATATTCCAATGGTGATAAATCGGAATCTAATGGCATTGCTGTTCCAAAACTTGTTGGACAAACAATCAAATCGCAATTCGCAAATGCGGTATTAAAACTGTCTGACAACATGCGACGAACACGTGCGGCCTGCATAAAATAAACTTCATACGATTCGCTGGATAATACGGCTGTTCCAATAATCATACGACGTTGAACTTCATCACCAAACCCAGCAGCGCGTGTCTTTTTATATGTATCAATTAAATCAGAACCTTCAACACGCAAACCATAACGCATACCATCATAGCGCGCCAGGTTTGATGATGCTTCGGCTGGGGCAATAATATAGTATGCCGCCAATGCGTCTAAAATGTTTGGAATCGAAACCTCAACAATTTCGGCGCCTAATGATTTAAGGTCGGCAATACGGTCATTAAACAATTTCTGCATATCGTCAGAAATTTTCACATCGTTCAATTCACGAATAACACCGATGCGTAATTTTTTACCATCACCAAGAATAGCATCAAGCGGTGTATGTGCATCAAATCCGGCACTTTCACTTGTTGAATCTTTTGGATCGTGCCCCGCCATAACTGATAACATTAATGCGGCATCGTCAACGGTTCTTGCAATTGGACCCGGTGTATCAAGGGATGAAGCAAATGCAACACACCCCCAACGTGAACACAACCCATATGTTGGTTTCATTCCAACCAAGCCAGTAATTGCAGACGGAAAACGAATAGAACCACCAGTATCTGTCCCAGTTGCCGCCACGCATAAACCACCAGCAACTGCAGAGGATGAACCACCAGATGAACCACCGGCGGTTAGTTTCTTTTCAATTTGCCATGGGTTGACTGGGGCGCCAAAATACGATGTCTTGCTGAAAGTTCCCATTGCAAATTCGTCCAAGTTGGTTTTACCCAACAACACGGTGCCCGCGTCAATCAATTTTTGTGAAACGGTTGATTCATATTCTGGAACAAAATTTTCAAGCATATGTGATGCCGCCGTTGTACGAATACCACGTGTCGCGAATAAATCTTTCATACCGATTGGAATTCCCTCCAATGCACGTGCGGTGCCATCGGCATAATGTTTGTCCGCAATTTCAGCATCTGCCAAAGCGCGTTCTGGGGTGCGCGTAATATAGCAATTTAATTCTTCGCCATATTTTTCAATACGGTCCAAATAAGCACGCGTCAATTCTGTCGCACTTATTTCACCGCTTTTTAATTTTTCCAATGCTTCGTGTATAGTCAGGTCTATCATTTTATTACCGTTGTTTTTGGTTGTTTTCTTTATACTTATCTGCAAAGAATTTTTTGCCGATGTTTTCAATCACAAATGGGTCAACACATTTACCGTTTTTGATATTGTTAAGACAATCGCGTTCGGCACATTTGCAATTATTCATATTCGTCATACAAATAATAAAATCAGCCGATTTTTTCTCGCGCGGTGCGTTTGGACATGGATAATTATAGTTGCGCGATAAAGAAACCTCTGCCGAATATTTATTAACGAACTTTGCGCTAAAATGACGAACACAAGAATCGTTTGGTACGAGTTTGTTTGATGTTAATTCATGCAGATACTGAGTAATTTTATATTCAGCCAAAGAACCACAGTTTAATGAATCAATGTTAGATCCAGAACCTAAATATCCATATTTCAATATAACATCATACTTTCTTGACATTTGTTATTTCCCTTTATTTATTCGCCATCCATAACCTTTGGTACTGCAAAATATCCGCGTGATGTACCCGCGTTATCCGGTGTATTCTTTAATATATCGGCGCGTGGCGCGTTGTTGGTTACAACATCTGCGCGCATTGGTAATTCGTGTGATGCCGGGTTCAACATCGGTTCAACCCCATTTGTGTCAATTTTTTGTAATTTATCCAGCCAATCGATGACGGAATCGATATTCATAGATTCCAGTTTTTCATCAGTTACATCAATTCGAATAAGATCAGCGAATTTGTGTAATTGTTGCTTGCTAAATGCCATTTTACATCCTATTATTTTAACCAGAGGTTGATTATACAATGATTGTGGCCAATTTCAAGGATTTTCCGCGTGCTGGACGCATTATCGGGTTTGATTGGGGACTACGCCGAACAGGTGTAGCGGTAAGTGACGAAAATCGCACGTTTGTATTTGTTCGTCCGCCCATCATTAGCGGGGATATGGCGCAGCAAATGGCGATATTGGCGAATGCCGAAAAAGTGGCCGGTATCGTTATTGGTTTGCCGTTGCGAACCGATGGTTCTGAATCAGAAACAACACAGATGGTACGCGATGTTGCAAATCAAATTACAAAATACACAGATTTGCCAATTTGTTTCGTTGATGAATCTTTGACAAGTTCGTCCGCAGCAGAACAGGGCGATTATCGTTCGATTAAAGACATTAAAACAAAGTTGGATTCGCAGTCGGCGCGTATAATTTTGGAAAATGCTATTGCAATAATAAACAGGTTATAAAAAATGCGCTATATGCAATAAATCATGCGTATAGCGCATTTTTATATTATTTTGTTTTTCTTTTATTCATCACGAATATCTGGTATTGTTCCGTTTGCAGAAAGAAGAACTGCGATTGGTCTTGTTGAATCAAATTGTGCAGTGATGATAAACGTTATCATAAGCAATGGCACACTGAAAAACATTCCAATTACACCCCAAATCATTCCCCAAAATACCAGGTTGATTAATATCGCCAATGTGGACAGGTTTAAAGTTTTTCCTGTTAACTTTGGATCAAGTATATTTCCAAACAAGATTTCAAGACCAATCAGACCGATTGCGGTTAATATCGGTAATTGAAGTGACGGCGAAACAGCCAGTGCAAACAGTATTGGCAATGCACATGCAATAATCGAACCAATTGTTGGAATATAGTTCATAATGAACATTAAAAACGCCCAGGCGCCTGCAAATTCCAAACCAATTGCACGCAACCAAATATATGCAAAAATGCCGGTTAATCCAGATATGACAGTTTTCATAAACAGGTAGCGCTTCATGTTTTTATCGACGCTTTCTATGATATATGCATATTTTTTAGATTGACGTTTGTTTGCAAAAAGATTTTTCATTTTGTTATGAAAGGTTTCTTGTTCAAGGAACAGAAACAGCATGTAAATTAAAATCATACCAACAGACGCAACAATTGATGCCGCAGATGCGCCGACTGTTGCCGCTATTTGTGTAAAGTTTGGCAATATGTTTGTATCTAATGGCAAACCAAATGATGTAGACAGATATCGCATTGCCGTCCACAGTTTATCCTGTAATACGGGCAGGGTGTTTTGCAGTTGTGCAAACATTGGGTGAATATGTGTAGCAAATAAATATATTACAAACCCGATTGCGCCAATTGATAAAATACGCGATGTCCAATTAAAAAATTTCCCGATAAAATGTGCGTTTTTTTGGTATGGCATTATCATACGAAAATAGTCGGCAATTACATTTATCATATACCATAAAAATACTGCGATTAAAAACGGTATGAATATCGATCGCCCAATCCATAAAAAAGCAAGCATTAATAAAAGAAATATTGTTGTGTGCATTTTTACCCCCCAATTATTGTTCCGTTTTTGATTTCTGTTTCGGCTGTCTGTTCAACCAATTTTGTAAATTGTGACTGATGTGATATAAACAGAAAAGTTGTATTTTTCATTTTCAACATTGTGTCTGCAATTTGTTTTTGTGTGTCAGCATCCGCACCAGAATCTGGTTCATCCAAAATAGCAAATTTTGGATTTGTTAAAATAAGTTGTAACAACATTAAACGTTTCCGTTCGCCACCAGAAAAACCAACATTGATACTGCGGTTCAGCCAATCACGTGGTATGTCCAATTGTTCGCGTGCTGATTCCAAATTTTCCAGAAATTCTGCCATAGACAAATCGCGACCAGTATCAAAGTGTGTGTGTGCAATCAGCGAGTGTTTAAGAAAACTTAATACCGTTAATCCAGGAATTTCAGGAACGTTTTGTGCGCCAATAAACATTCCCAACAATGCGCGTGTTGTTGTGTTTTCATCAGTAATATCTTTACCATCAAAAATAATTTTACCACTGTCGATTTTATATTCTGGATTGCCAGCGATTGTTTGTACCAGTGTTGATTTACCAGAACCGTTTGGTCCACACAGCAAATGTCGCGCACCACGTTCAATATGCATGTTTACATCATGCAATAATTCGCGACCGTCCATTGATACATTAAGATTTTTTATATCTAACATTATTTCTGTTTCCTTGTAATTATTTTAATGCGACAGTGCCATTTGAATCAACTGTTTAGATTCAACCAAAAATTCCATTGGCAATCGTGCAATTATCGGTGCCGCTGCAGCCCCGATAATAAGTGCCGTTGCAGTATCTTCATCCATCCCCGACTGCATAAGATATTGTAACTGAGTTTTGTCAATTGCACCAGTTGTTGCCTCATGACTTTGAATATTGTCACCGTTGTTGTGAATAATCGTTGGCAGTGTGTTTGCAACGGCATTGGTGCCAATTATTCTTGTGTCGCATTTTGATGCGTTTTTAGAATCGTGTCCGCTAAATGAAACCAAACTGCGAAACGTTTGAATTGAATCATCCAATGCAACACCGTATGACAATATATTTGATACAGTATTATCACCAATATGAATCATTTTTGTTCCCGTGTCTGCGCATTGTGCACCACGTGTTATGGAAAGAGAATAAAAATCGCTATGTGCATCATTTCCGGTTAAAATCGTTGATGGGTATTTCCAAGTTAGTGCCGAACCGATTTCGACCTGGGTCCAATTTAATGTCGCGTTTTCAAAACATTTTCCACGTTTTGTGACAAAGTTTAAAATGCCACCAACTTGTTTGCCGTTTTTGTTTTCACCAGCATACCAATTTTGCACAGTTGAATAACGAACAGTTGCATTATCGTGAACGATAATTTCAACAACACCACTGTGTAATTGATGGTTGGGACGGCGCGGGGCACTGCAACCTTCCATATATGATAATTCCGAACCTTCATCTGCTATAATAAGGGTACGTTCGAATTGACCGATTTTTGCAGTTTCAATTCTAAAATAACTTGCCAAATCAATCGGGCATTTTGTGTGTGGTGGAATATACACAAATGTGCCGTCTGAAAATACCGCTGCATTTAATGCGGCAAAGAAATTGTCGCCAACTGGTACAACAGACCCCAAATATTTTTTTACCAAATCGGGATATTGTTTGACCGCATCAGAAAACGGCAAAAATATAATTCCCAATTTTTCTAATTCCGCAGAATACGATGTATGTACAGATTTACTGTCAATAACAGTGTCCGTTGCCATCCCAAGTAATGCGCGTTGTTCGGATTCTGGTAACCCCATTTTGTCATAGGTTTCTTTTAATGCAGAATTATCAATAGGCTTTGATTCGTTGTAATAATTCAATTCGTCATAATTGATTGGTTCATATTCAAATTCTGCCCAGTGTGGTTCACGCATTGTTTTCCATTTTGTTAATGCATCAAGGCGCCACTGCAATAACCACGATGGTTCGCCACGTTTGTTTGATATTTCGCGAATAAGATTTTCGGTCAATTTATTCATTATCTGAATTTTTGGCAAGCGATTGCGCTTGGGCAAAAAATGTAAGTGATTGTCCAAGCA
>CADAHF010000010.1 GCA_902787665.1 uncultured Pseudomonadota bacterium | reverse complement strand
AGATAAAATTAGTAATGGTAAGAATATTTCTGAGACGCAAAAAGAAAAGGTAAGATCAGAATTAGCGACATTGCAACAAAACGTAAACAATGCAATCAGTGCGGTTGAATCTGATCCAATGGTTCAATACTGTATAACGGGTCGGCGTGTTCAAGGTATGACAAAGTCCGATGGAACGGATGCATCATTTGGCAATCGTGAAAATGCGCGTTTTCCAAATTTGACACAGCAAATGCGTTCGGTGATTGCGCTTGGTGCTTTAAAGCAAGCTAAGAAAAATTACTATGCTAAATATAACGAATTAAATGAAAGATTATCTAAAGATTACGTGACATTGGGTGAGCGTATGGCTGAAATTAAGGGTGAAAATGCCAAAGATGCGCGCCGTGAACTTGCCCGGCAAGCTTGTCTTGGTTTGGCGGCGGCATCAGTGGTTCCTAAATCTGCAGAACCGCCAAGAAGCGCTGGTGGTATAATTGTTGCCGCTGTGGCAATTGCAGCAGCAGTTGTTGCCGCACCATTTACAGCAGGCACAAGTTTGATAATTGCAGGCCACGGGATTGCGACATTGGGAACAGCAACCGTCATTGCAGGCACTGCTATCGCTGGTGCAAGTCTTGCGGCTAATTATGGTTCGCCTGGTGCCAACGGTGAGGATAGTAGTTTACAGAGAGAAATGGTTGCATCATCAAGTGTTAATCAGTGGAATTACAAGGAAACTGCAACTTCTACGTTTGAGTGGGAAACACTGAATTGTCATAAATGTGTTCGTTCACAAACTTGTAGAACGACTAAAAATCCTGTATTTGGTTCTAAATATTGTAAAAATTGGAACGATCCTACAGAATCTTGCGAAGATACGCAATTTTGACAATTCACCGCCCGAATGGGCGGTGTTTTTTTATGACTACCCCGTCTTGTTCACTTTGTTCACAATCCACCCCTTCGCATAGCAAAGGGGATTAAAATCCCCTTCAATCGTTGAAGGGGTGCCCGTAAGGGCGGGGTAGTCTTTTATTGCTGCGCAGCAGTGGATCCCGGTCTTCACCGGGGTGACAAATTAGCACGCGACTTTGCGACGATATATTCACCTGGATCCTATGGTCAAGCCATATGATGACAAATGAATAAACGACTGGATTGCTTCGCTATGCTCGCAATGACAAAGAACACTTTGCAACCAATTACCTACAACTTACAACCCACAACCAATAATCATTTCTGAGAATTGTTAATAAGTATTGAACCAACAATGCCTGCGCCGGCAAGACCTGTGCCAGTTTCTAGTTTATCGGCGCTGTTGTTGTTCTGTGTTTCTAATTTTTCGGAATCGCTGCCACCAGGGTTTAATATTGCACGGGCAGTGGACGCGTATCCACCACTTGTAATACCAGTACCAGCATTGTTATATAAACCGGAATCGGCTTTATCAATAATTACCTCTGATTCAATACCAGGGCGGATATTCAATGCCTGTTTGCGAATCTTTAAATCGTTTGCAAGTGTAGTGTATTGAACATAAAGATCGGTTAATTTGTTTCCGCCGGGCAAATCAACATTTGTGTCGCCACCGTAAGCAATTTGTCCAAATCCGTATTCGCAACGAAATGTATCGATATATGCACGCATATCTGCGTAAGCATCATCATCGGCAAATTGTTCAGATAAACCACTGCCAATCATCATGCCACCAATGCCCGTTGTCGCCATGGTTGCACCAGTAAGCGCTTTGTTTGCAAAACTATTTTCGTTTTGTTTGGCGGCTTTAAGATTCTTTTCGGCTTGCTTTACAGCTTTGGAATCAACACATGCCGTTTTGTCTTCATTTGGAACCAGATTGTTTGAACACGAATTTATAAGGCATGTTAAGCTTTTGCCACCGTTGTTTTGCCATGTCGCACTTGTAACATTTGCATTGTTTGATGGTGTGCATGGTTTACCATTTTTGGAAACACATTGATTGTCTTTAAGAGTATAGTCACTGTTTTCACATTCGTGAATTTTACATTTGGTCGCCACGCCTGTTTTTTCATCCCATTCTTCGACAATCGCCGACTTTACATTTTTAAGATTCTGTGATTTCAATTCAGCAGGGGTGCATACATCTTTATTTTTCTTTCTATCTTTGGCCGGGTCAAGAACGCATATATAATAGGATTCTGATATTATTTCAGGTTTATATGTGTCATAAAGGCACCTTTTTGGACGACATACCAATTCACCATTTGGTTTTTCATAAATACCGTCAAGATTTTTACACCTTTCCCCATCTTCTTCTTGTATTTTTTCTGACCTATCACAATCTGTACAAGTGTCTGGTAAACAACATGGTGTGCCAATAACGTCGTCTTGAGAATCAAATTCTTGAAGCGTTACAGCATCAAACTTTATTTCATTTTCTGCTAGCGCATGATCAATTTTCTTGGATTGTCCCGCATGTTTAACAATAATTGGGTCACCAGGGTAAACGTTGTCCAGTTTAAAATAACCATTTTGATCTGTTGTCACAGAAGTTTTAGGGTCGTTATTATTATTGAAAAGTTGTACGGTAGCAGCTCTTGCAGGATTTTCTTCCGTGTCGTACACCTTTCCAGAAATCATAGCAAATGCTGGTGTGGCAAGTATAAATGATAAAAATGTAATCAGTGTGCGTTTCATTGTTTGTTTGTATTAATTTGATTATTATTTTTTTGTGATGTTTCTTTTGATTGTTTTGCCTGTCCTTTTGGTTCTACTTCTGTAATTTTACCAGATTTTGCAGCTTCTAATGTTTGGGCGGCTTGTTTTGTATCGATTGCACGATTAACTGCGCCAGATGTTAATGCGCCAACCGCCATGCCAGCGCCTGCGCCCAGCATCGCCGATGATGCAGATGTTTGTGCGCGTGTTTCACGATATGCGTTTTCTTTAAATGTTGTAACATCAACCCCAAACCAATTTGGCGTGCAATCAAATGTGCCACCGGCATACAGCTTTTTTGATGCATAAAGTGTCGCATCATCGCCCGCACGGAAATTCACCGTATATACGCAATCAAGCGTGCGTTCATCAAACATTGCCCCCAATCGCGCGCATGCAGATTTCATTTGATCGCGCAGTTCATATAACTTTTGTTCGTCGATGGAAATCTGTGTTTCTGCTGATTGACGCAGTGTCCCAAACACATTCATTATGCGACTTGCCAAACCGTTGTCCAGTGATTTACACCGATTCGCAATTGATGCACATTTTGAAATCGCAGTGTCGCCAGCGCTTTTGCCCAAGCAACGCGCGTATGTCGTGCCACACTGTTCAATGATGCACGAATCATAATCTTGGCCACATGCTAAAATATCATTAAAAGATTTTATTTGGATGTTTGCTGCGCGGTCAGCCTTTATCTCGGCAGATAATTGTGAAAATTCGTTTGCAGTGCAATTTGTATTTCGCCGGCATGAATCAAGTCTTGTGCCGAATATTGTGTCTGTATCGGATGCGCAACCGGTAAACAGCGCACCGCATTTTTCAGTCATACATGCACGCAGATTCACATCACAACTGTTTTTACCCGCTAAACCTGTTTGTAGGGTTTTAGTATTAGCCACCGCATTCGATGCCGCGTCCAGTGCCGCACGTTGTGCGCGAACCATTTCGGCAAGAGATGTTGCGTTCGTATCGGTTGCACTTGTTGATGCCGATGCCAATGTTGCTTCAAACTGTGAAGATTTGTCTTCAATTACCGATTCGGTATTTTGTTGGGGTTCTTGTTGCGCAACAGATTCAACTAATTCGGTATTTGCAACTGTCGTCTGTGCAGCAACGGTTGGCGCACGCGATATAGATGCGCGCGAATTACGCGACACTACATTTGCGGCATTGGCGTTCACTGTCGCAAATGCAACAAACATAAACCAGTAAAAAAAGTTCCGTTTCATTATCATTTTATTGTCGCACATGCCGTGTCATAGAATTTACATAAATTCGCCGCCATTGATTTTTCGTCACTGAATTCCGCGGCACATTTATTTGGCATACGTTGTTCGCACATCATAGCAATACATTTTTCACGCCCAGAATTATTGTCGCATATTTTGCGTGCGGTATTTATTTTTTCATTCCTGATATCTTGGTACGATTTCACAGTTGATTCTAAAATTGCAGCGGCATTGTTGATTAGATTTGTCCGCGTGGTAAGCAATTCTGCACGAATTTCAGACACATATTCATCACACCCAGCAGATTCTGTTGCACAAGCGGAAAAAACGCGGGTAAAATCGGTGTCACTGCTGCATGCGGAAAAATCGACCCTGCAATTTTTATCCAATTGAACACAATTTGTTATTTCACCGCTGCATGTCGTTTTTGTCTTTGATTTGGCGATTTGTGCCGTCAATGTTGCCATTTGTGCCGATATGCCCGCGGCAGTGCAAGATTGTTCGATTAATTTGTCGTAAACATCCGATACATCATCGGCTGTGCATCCGGTAACCCGTTGAATACACTGATTTGTTGCCCAAACATATCGCTGACCGGGGTCAATTGGGGCTGATTTCAAATCTTTGTCTGAAATGACATATTTTGTGGATGCACCAACTGATACAGATTTAATATCGGTGTTTGTTGGGGTTCCAGCACTGGCGGTTCCGCAATATTGACAACGTGCTGCTGGATTTGTCGAAATGTTTATAGCACAAGCGGAATCCAGGCATCGCATAAGGTTTGCGCGGGAACATGCCGCCTGTGCAAAACCAGGCACAAAAACCAGGCATATCGCAAAAAATGCAATTTTATGTAACATTTCTCTCTATAGATAAGAATTATACCAAAAAATGCGCTTTCTCGCAAAGGGAAAAACAGAAATAAACAATATTTTATGTTTTTGTTTGACAATTATAAATTTTTGTCTATATTATATAAAACAAATGATAAAAAAGGATACAAAATGTCTGGAATAAAAATCGACAAATTTACCGCCAAAAGAATCGCGGAAAAGGTTGCTTATTTTGGTGCGTTGGTGGGGGTATTTTTTATTGGTAGATGTAGCAAGGCATATAATGATGAACATGCCGATGCCAAAATGCAAAAGGCATTGTTGGTTGCAAATGATTCTATTGATGTTTTGAATACAAAAAATGATAGTTTGCAATTTGCGTGTGATTCATTAGCAAGTGAATTGGATGATTGCCAGTCAAGCAAGGTTGTCGTTGCAAAACCTGCGCCAGTCAAGAAAGAAACTAAAAAATCACCAACAGTGGCAAAACCGTCAACGGTAAAACCTGTGGCGCCTGTTAAACCGTCGAACAAACCACAAGAACCGGTTATTCCACAGGGTCCAAAAGAAATTGAATCTGGTTCAACAACAGTTAATATTAACACACCAAGCAATATTATTAACATTAATAATGGCGGTGTTATCAATAACTATATTGAAGAACAGAAAAAGGCAGAAGAACAGTACATCAAGGAATACAATAGTTTGTCGGAAGCATACAAAGATGGTTTTGTCCCAACAGGTCGTCGTGTTCGCTGCAAATAAAAATGTACTTGTTCATATTTTTTAGCCCCCGCTTTTAAAGTGGGGGTGTTTTTTTGCTAGACAGTATTGGCAAGTTTATGTTAATATTATATACACAGAGAGAATTGTATGAGATTTATTCGGGTTTTCTTGTTTGTTTTGTTCTTTGCACCAGTGGTGTCGCATGCGGCAACCAATGAATTTTCGGTTGCGGCACAGTTGTTGGCGGCGGCGAAAAATGCCGATATTCAACAGGTCCAGGCGCTTATCAATAATGGTGCAAATGTAAATTTCGTGGATTCAACGGGATTGTCGATTGTGTGTACGGCATTGATGAACAATGATATTCGTGCGGCACAAATTCTACAGATGTATGGTGCCGATGCATCACAATGCGATCGTCAAATAAAAAAATATAATTCAAGGAACAAGCCTAAGGGCAGCGGTGGCTTATTCAGTGGGTTGTCTTCTGCCCAAAGCATAACATTGACGGCGGCGGGTGCCGCCGTTATCGTTGGTGGACTTTATGTGTTGACCGATTGGTTAAATCCAGGCAACGATAATGATTCAACTTCATCTGGTGGTTCGCACGGTGGTGGTAGTGGTGGCAGTGGTTCAACAGATTCTGGAAATGAGGCATTTACTTTGCTGCCAAGCGGTCCGCTGTCGTTAACCGAAAATTATAATTATAATACAGAACTGGATTTTTATAGCACACAAAATACTAGTGCACCAATTATTTACAATAATTATCAAATGATGACGGATGTGTATAAACAGAATTATCTTTTGATGATGCATGGTTATTCGCCGTTTGCGCGTGGCTATTTGGGAATGACAACTTTGCGTAATTCATCAACCAATGCGCCGTTAAATATTGCAGGTAATAATATTGGTGGGGATGCTGTGTTGGGTGGCATGCCGGTGAATGTTGCCATTGTTACGGCTAATGGTATCAATGCAGATGAAGAATCTTCTTTGGCGGACAGGTTGTTACCGTGGACAACAGTGAACCTTGATGGCAGTGGAACTGGCGGTGCAAGTAATGCCAATATTTCAAGCAAGTATTACAACAATAAAATAATCAGGGGCGGCGACAACGATACTTTATCAGATGATTCAACCGAAGAAGATGATACCCTGATTGCAAAATTTGATTTGTCTGGAAATGGAACAGCGATTAATAATACCGGGGCGACAGCAGAAGATAATTTAATTGCCAAGGTTATCGGTGGAAATATTAGTGGTTCGACAGCGGCTGACTTCGTTGGCTTTATGCCAAACGGACAAATGTCCGTGTTTAGAACTGGTGGTGGTGTTGATAATTCAGGGAACCCGATTGATTACTATAATTATCGTGCGTTGTATTTGGCTGCAACAGAATTGCCGGCGTCAACAACAGCTGGTCGTTCGGCACCGTTTGTTATTGCAAATACAAATGTGCTTACCGAATTGCGCGATAAAAATGTTGAAACGATTGATTATATAAGTAGTTTTGCTGATCCGTCATCAAGTTCTAATACTCATGACTTGCGCCAGGCTGTATTTGCGACACTTGTTGATAAATATTATGACAGAAATACAACCGATGGAACAGCAGGTGCAAATGCCGCCCCCAGCTCTGATGCAACATCATTATTGGCTGGTTTGGGTTCATTATTTTCACCTATAACAGTGTTTTCAACCGGATCAAATGAAATAAGTGCTACGGAATATCAATATCGTGGGGGAACAACATATACGGCAACCTTTGAAAATGCAGCACCATTGATTTTTAACAATAATGAGCATTTGTTTATGTCTGTGGTTGGTGTTGTGTTGGATGGTGACGGAACCAATGGTCAGGAATCTGTTTCCGGTTATGCGCCAAGTGGCACATACAGAATTACCCAGTGGCAAAATACCAATGGAACACCAGGTGATACAACCGATGATACATATTATCGTGCAAGGACATGTGGATATACAGGAACAGGCACGGACAGTGTGGACCCATGGTGCTTTGCGGCGGCGGGTGTTACCGATGAATTAGCAACTGCATCGGCGGCGGGTGCGGTTGGTGTGTTAAAATCTGCTTTCCCATATTTGTCTTCAAAACAAATTTATACCCTTATGGCGTTGACAGCGGATGGTGCATATTTGGGAACAAATGATTCTGGTGTGGCATTTACAGATGCAACGTTGACATCTTACCTGCAATCGAAATATACATTACCAGCAGATTATCAATCGCGTGTCGGCAACAATGGTAATACTTATCTTGATGTGTTCAAGGAAGTGTTTGGTTATGGGCTGATAAATTTGGAACGTGCAACAACACCAGGTAAAACAATATATTATTTTGGTGGCTCGGCAAGCAATCCAGATATTGTATCGGGTTCGGGCAATGCATACTGGCGGGCGGCAAGTAATACGGCATTTAGTACATCTTCTGTGTTGCCAATGCGGGTGGCAACGATTACAACATCGGCGTATGATGTGTTGGAAAGTATTGATGGATCAATGTCACTGCCACGTATTTGGGAATCGTCATTTGCGATTGGTAACAGTTCGCGTCACGGATTATATATGGGCGATGTGTTGGGTGAATTGAAAACTCGTCGTGATAATACGGAATCTGTTAAGTTTGGAAATCTATCTTTCCATATGGCGCGCAGTGAAAAGGCATACAACGACAATATGGGTGGTTTGGATGAATTGCGTCTGGCTTTTGATAACGGGGCATTTCATATGGTGGCTGATTATCAGCATTACTTGACCGATGGTGCATCGCGGTTTAGTGGTATGGCAAATCCGGTGTTGGCTTTGGCATCAAACGCAATAACGACCGGGTTCGGTTATGATTTGGGTAAATGGACATTTGGTGCGCGCGCATTTTCTGGTGCAATTACCAATGAAGGTTTGCTTGAAAACGATCCGACATTGTCATCTCAATTTACACCGGCAACATTGGGATTAATAAATGGTGCCGCATCAAGCATTGCGTGGAATAGCGATAAATTTGGCGTAACAACATCGTTTGGTTTTGCACATGAATCAGATACTTTGTTGGGTGCCCAGACAGATGGTTTGCTGGATCTTGGGGCAGGGGACACGATGTTTGTTGATGGTGAATTGCGTTATTCGCCATTTGAAAAAGTTTCATTAAAATTGCGCGGAACATATGCGCGGACTGATACGGGTGCAAATGGTCTGTTCATAACAGATGTATCGCAAATTGAATCAAATGCGATTGCGTTTGGTGCGGATGTTGGTAATTTCAGTTTTGCAATCGCAAGACCGCTGGCGGCATATAATGGAAACGCAAAATATGCCTATGCAAATTATGCGGTTGTGGAAAATGATAATGGTACATATGGAATTGATGTGATTGATTCTGGGGTACGTGATTTAAGATTTGGTTCAGATAAACGCGAATTAAGATTTTCAGGAGAATATCGCCACAACTTTGGTGAATTTACCGATGGTGCACTTGGGTTTATGTATCGTATAAATCCAAACAATACCGATGAATTTGGTAATGAATCTTTGTTTATGTTGAAACTGACACACCGTGTTGGGATATAAAAAAAGCCGCCCAAATGGGCGGTTTTTTTATTTCACTTTTATTGGAATAATTGTTTGGACCTTTACAGTATCCAATGGCGCATACTGAAATTGCACATTTGCAAAATCAATATTTTTCATATCGATCGAACGAATCGTTCGATTGTACATCGTGTGGTAATAAATAACTTTGTCGCCCAGGTCGGTTGCGATTGTCCATTGGGTCGCAGATGGCATATTATTTGTTGCACGCCCCGCATCAAATTCCACACCCAATGGCACATCCAGGTTATTCAAAATATGAAATGCTTTCATTGATGCATTGTATCCATCTTTTTGTGGAATCGAATAATTGCTTAACAGGGCGGCACGAACGAATCGGGATGGTGGGGTAAAGTCGCCAGGCAGACCCAACATGCCGCTGTCAGAACCAAAAGATTTTAATGTCAAATCGCCTACTTGTTTTTGGGGTAATGTTCCTGGTTTCAAATTTATATAATTATTAAGGTTTGTTACGTGCCATGGATAACCAGGTGAATTTGAAATTGCGCCAACCTTGCTGTCATAAAAATGTGCAGCACCATTAATAAATTCCAATATTACTTGTCGACCAGTGGCATCAGTTATGCGCCAGTGAACAGTCGAAGCCGACGGATCAACATTTGTGACGATTATGTTTTGAATTGCCGATTCGATTTGTTCGATTGTTGAAAACCGTGACAGCATCCACGCGACTAATTCAAAATCAGCAATGCTGTTTTGTTTGCGTGATTCGCTATATCTTGGATATTTGCCATAGTCCGGAAAATAAAACAGGCCTGCAGACAAACCTGCCTCGTTCGTGCCATCGATAATAAAGTCTGGTGTTTGAACAGCAATACCAACATAACCGTAAACGGAAGTAAATTCCATACCGTCCATTTTACCATCGGGGGATAGTGACTTTTGTGTGTGACCACGTGGCGCGATTACATACATGCTGTTCATTTCATCGCCGTGCCAATCAACAGTTCGTGCAACAACAATTGAATTATCTTTGGCACGCAATGTTATGCCGGTGCAAGATTGTCCCGCATTAATAAACCCCAAAATGCCCGCCAATGTTAGTGAAAAAAGTTTTGTGTTCATGTGTATTCCCCTATGTTTATATATCTTTATTATGTTGAAAATATTACTTATAAATGAACAGGAAGGTTTTCAAAATGCCTGGTTTGTTTTCTTAAGTTTTTATGATAAAATGCATAAACGATGGTGACCCCAATAGAAGACATTTATGAATTTCATCGTGTGCGAACCGCTTGTCACATTGCGGCACTGAACTGGTTTGCAAATTTATTAAATTTACATTTTCCAGAACACGATAATGATAAAAATATTGAACCAATGCGAACTGGATATGCATATAATAACTATGCGAAATATCATCCAAATTATAATTTGCCGGCAAATTATGAAGATTTGGCAAAGATTGCGATTACAACACACCACGAACACGCGTCGCATCATGTTGATTTCTATGGTGGCGATGTGTCAAAAATACCAGACATACATTTGTTGGAAATGATTTGTGATTGGGCAAGTGCGAACTTTGAACAAGTTTTTGTTTTACGTGATTACGAATTTAAAACGGTCTGGGAATGGTTTAATGCGCGTATGAAACACTTGAACTGGACCGATAATCAATTAAAGATGATTCGTGAAACAACCGAATTTTTAAATGAACATACAGACAAAGAAGCATTAATGCAGATTTGGCAACCAGTATGGGAAAAATCAGACCTGTGAAAATTATTTGCAAAACGAAAAAACCACATATATAATAAGCAACGCCTTTGGGGCATAGTTTAATGGTAGAACATCGGACTCTGACTCCGCTAGTGTTGGTTCGAATCCAGCTGCCCCAACCAAAAATTTAACCGCCCGAATGTTTTTTGTTGGAAAAATTTGACATGGAAAAATCGTGTGCTAATTTATTACACATAAAGAAGAAAGAAAGGAGAGCACATCATGTCTATCACCACCAAATTATTTCCTCATTCGTTAATTGGAATTGTATCAGTTTTGCCCGCTTTGCTTGTTATGCCAGCGTTGGCAGGCGATCCAAATACATCAGCTGCAAATCCAGCGTGGGTATTTGGTGACATCAATTTAAATGGGGCGCCTGTTGCTTTGGCGACCATTGGTGGTCGTCGTATGGAATGGAATGGCGGTAAATATAAAAACGATCTTCCGAAATATAATATGATTGGTCGTTCGTTATCTGTGGTGAATAGTGATGCTTATGTGGGCCCAGTGACAGTGACATTTGGCGAATTGGATCCAAATGCGACTTTCAAATATAATTATCAATGGGAATTAGACGGCAACCCTGGTAATGACGATGTTGATTTGGCAAAATGGGCGAATGTTGGTTGGAATGAAAGTTACGAAAGTGTGTTGGCAAAGTTGTCATCAGACGATGTCATAGGAGAGGTGAATGCCGGTTATACGGTTGGTGGTGTATACATGTTTTCGCGTTTAAATAACGAAGACGAAAATGCCGGTAAAATGTCGATCGATCATTCTACGCTGGCTGTAAATGGCAGCACAATATATGCAGATGCTATCTCGATTAGCAATGGATCTGAATTGACGTTTGTTAATGAAGATACATTGTCTTTGCTAGATTTTGATGGTGGTGACATTGATTCAGATGGTAAAACGACGTTGAATGTGCGCGTAATGTCTGTTGATGGTTCGCGTTTTGTTATAAATGATGGTGCGGGATTGACTCTTAATGCAACCGAAAATGCGATATTCAAAAATACAAGTGGAGCGGAAAAAGGTGGTGTTGTTTATAACAAAGGCACCGCAACACTTACTGGTAAATTTGATGGTAACAGCGCAACAGATCGTGGTGGTGCCATCTATAATTATGGCACGATGAATATTAACAGGGCGTTGTTT
Organism: uncultured Pseudomonadota bacterium; assembly: GCA_902787665.1. Classification (GTDB taxonomy): domain Bacteria; phylum Pseudomonadota; class Alphaproteobacteria; order Rs-D84; family Rs-D84; genus Enterousia. The sequence continues at coordinate 9,459 of CADAHF010000010.1, read as the reverse complement.
ACAAGCAATATGACAACCAGTGTTTCTTATCCATCACAGGGTGGAGCAATTTATAATACTGGCGATGCAGAGTATTTGGACAAGTACGGTGTTTTGTTCATATCTAACACAACTTTTGGGGATAAAAATGATAACACCAAGGGCAATATTGCTATGCAAGGTGGTGCAATTTCTGGTGAATCAGGAAATGGTTATCGACCAGAATTAGTATTGAATAATACAAACTTTTATTACAACAAAGCACAAAGCGCTGCTGACAGTGGCCTTTCGGCATTAGGTGGTGCAATACATAATAGTGGTGGTATTGTCACTATTGATGGCGCTAACGAATTTAAAGGAAACGTAGCCGAAGGTTATGCTGCAGAGGGTGGTGCGATTTATAATTCAAACAAAATGACATTTAAAGGGACGTCTACATTTGATTCTAATATTGTAGAAGATACAGATGGCGCAAATGGTGGTATTGGTGGCGCAATATCTAATGCTGGTGAATTAACTTTTGAAAAGAAAGCTATATTTACTAACAACCAAGCGGTTGGTGTCGGACAAACATCTGGTGGTGCCCTGGCTAACACAAATGTTGTCAATATAAAAAATGGTGCCGATTTTTCAGAAAATGAAGCAATGTACGGTGGTGCTTTGTTTAATTTCTCTGGTACTATGAATCTTACTGATGTAAAGTTTACAGATAATACAGCAGGGGATGAAGGTGGGGCAATATTCACATACAGGGGTACTGTAAATATTAATGCCAAAAATGATGATGTTATATTTAGTGGCAATACCGCAAATGGTAGTGCCAATGATATTACAACATATAGCAATGCTGTCATTAACTTGAATGCAGCAAGTGGCAGAAAGATACTCATGGATGGCGGTATTAACGGCCCAAGCGGTACACTAAATATTAATTCTGTTAGTGGAAATAAAGGTGTTGTTAATATCGCGGGTGATCTAGAAAACCAAACGATTACTGTATATGATGGTGAATTAGCACTGTCAAAAGGTTTGGCTGATGGTTCTAATTTAACTGGTTCGACCGTTGCAGTAAATAGTAACGCAAGATTGAATACTCAGGATTCGACAATTAACGACTATAGCAGTTTCATTACGTTGGCAAACGGCTCAAAATTGTTAGCTGATGCGAACGCAACAAGTGCTGATAAGTTTACAATCAACAGTGGCGATACTGTCACTTTGATGGGATTGAAGATGCTGGTTGATTTGGGTGATGATACTCCGGTGGCACTTAATCTTGCGGATGCAGGAAAAATTGCAATTGGTGACGGTGTCAAAGTTTATACAACAGCACATAAATATGATTTGACAGGAAACGATTCTAACAATGGTGTTTTAACTGTTGCAAGAAATGGTGCTGGTGGTTTAAGCGCCGCAGCTAATGATACAGGTAATGTAACATATGCAATAACTGGTAATGATAACGATGATACGGTTGGTAGCGATACTTTGATCGAAAATGCAAATTTAGTTGTCAAAGGTGCTGGAACCGAAGCAGGCGATACAGGTGTTGAATTGGATGCAAAGTTAGCAGTTGCTGAAAAATCTTCTTTGACAATAGAAGATACCAAATTTGCGGATGCTGGGTCTGGTGCGATTGAAAATCGTGCGGGAGGTTTGCTGACAATTTTGAATTCCAAGATAGATGTTGATATTACGAATAGTGGTATTATGTATTCTGACCCGACATACTATTCCGCCCAAGTGGTTAACAGCGGAACCGCAACATTTGATGGCGACACATTTGATACAGGTTCGTCATTGGTTAATAATGCGACGGTTAATTTGTTGAATGGAACAACATTTGTTTCTGGGGTTGCTATCAGCGGAACAGGTGTAACCAATTTAGTAAATGGAACAACACACTTTAACGACACAGCATCGTCCAACACGGTGAATTTAGCAAGCGGTGCGGACTTTGATGGTGTGTTGGCATCAACTGGTGTGTTAAACACCCAAAACAGTAACATCGATACAATCACCGGTTCGGTGTCTGGTGGTGATTTGTATGTTGATGCGAACCTTGTTTCAGGTAGTATCGATTCGTTTGCCGCGACAACGGGTGCTAATGTCAAAGGTATCAAATTAGCAAATGCTGGTTATGGCACAGCGGGCAGTGTCGCCTTGGATATGGGTGGCGCATCGTTGGGTAACGATGTCCAAATAGAAGGAATAAATTATTACACGAAAGTGTTCCAAAGCGGTAACAATGTTGTGTTTGGTGATAAATTGATGAATACATCTGGAATGTATGCTCAATTAGGCAGCTGGAATGCGGGTAACTATATTGGTGCATCCAGCACATATGATCCTGTGACGGCATCTTATACATCTGCAGGTCAAACCGTTGGTGGTGCATTGACAGCGTTGGATACAGCGGTAAAAACAAACGCCGATGCAATTGCAACCAAGACCAATGTAGCCGGTGGTAATGCATTTACTGGTGCACAGACTATCACAAATACGTCAGACGTTGCAGATGCAGTGGTTAGTGGTATAACAGTGACCGCAAGCAATACAACAGACAGTAAGTCAAATGTGTTTGCTGTTACATCTGATGCTGTGACAGTTAACGGTAATGCGGTGTTAACAACAGCGAGTGCATTGAATGGTGCAAACCTGACGGCTGGCAGTGTCGGAACAGATGCGTTGGCAGCAAACATTGTTACAAACGCAAAAATTGCGGATGATGCTGTAACATTAGATAAGATTGCTGATGCAGCCATGGTTCAAGGAACAGGTGATTATGCAACAAGCACACTGTTGACATCCAAAGGTTATGTTGACCAGGCTTTGGCAACAAATACTGCGACAATAACAGGTGTGTCTGATCGTGTGATGACATTAGAAAATGCTGGCTATCAAACGGCAGCGAATGTCACAACCGCAATCAACAATGCGGCTGGCACTGGTCTTACATCAGCAGCTGGTGTTTTGTCTGTTAATACAGCGACAGCAGTTGCAGACGGTAACATGAATTATGTGACATCAGATTTGTTATATGACCAAGGTTATCAGACGGCAGCGAATGTAAACACATTGATTGCTAATGCTGTGACTGATGGCGGTGCAGTAGATAATGCAATTGATAATGCGATAGGTGCATTAGATTTGGCAAATACATATGAAGCCAAAGGTTCCGCAGCTGCATTAGCAAATGGTGCAGTTAAAGATAACACAGACGCCATTGCTGTGTTGAATGGTACGGCGGCAGATGCGGGGTCTGTGGATTACAAGATTGCACAGGCGTTGGCGGGTAACGGAACGCAAGAATCTGCGTATCAGACCCAAGCAGACGTTGTCGCAATTGCAGAAGAAGCGACATTTACTGCAAATGCATCTAATAACCAATCTGCTGCGTTAAATGGTGCAGCCACAATTACAGATGCGGTTAATAATGTTGCAACGGCAGTTGATACCTTGTCAGGAACAGTTGCAGGCGCAACAACAATGGGAACAAACAATGCAAACTTTGACGATAATGTTTCCGTGGTTGCAGCGGTCGAGGCATTGGATGAACACACCGGTAAAGTTCATGGTTTGGTTACAAATGATGGTGATGGTGTAACAAGGATCCATGGAACGCGGACATCTGGCAATTATGTTGCAAAGAATGTTGATGCAAACACTGGTGCATATACTGGTAACTTGGCAATTGGAACAACAATCGAAGACCATTTGATTTCGTTGGATAATACGATTGGTTCAATGTCAACATTGGATACAAGCAATGGTGTCTTGGATAATACTGCATCTGTGGCACAGAATTTGCAGAATCTTGATACAGCACTTGCAAATGTTCGTGCGGGTTCGTTGGCAGATGCAAATGCTTATACCGACAGACGCGTTGAATCACTGGACAAGAATTTGTCTTCGGGTGTTGCGGGCGCAGTTGCATTGTCTTCGGTCGCGGTATCTGGGGTTGAACGCGGCGAGGTATCGGTTGGCGCTGGTTACGGATACTTTAACGGACAATCTGCGGCGGCATTTGGTGCTGCAATGGGATTGTCTAACCGTTGGTCCGTCAATGCAGGGGCTGGTATATCTAATGCAGATGTATCTTTCCGTGCCGGAACAAATTACAAGTTCAGATTGTTCTAAAAATAAAAGACCGCCCAAATGGGCGGTTTTTTGTTATCTGTTTTTTATGCGGCTTGTTTCATATCGCGTTTTACATTACGGACATATTTGCGCAATTCATCAATTGGAACAAGCGTGCCATCGCGCTTTTCAGCAGACCAATAATCCCAGCCATTGAAACTGACACAGTTTTGAATTCGTGCGGCCATAACATGGATGGAGGCCTTGCCATACAGGGTATGAACCAATTGTCCATCGTGCGAAATCATAACACGGTCACCATGTGGTCCAACCAGTGTTTGTCCAGCATATAACAATCCTGCCTCAATCAGTTCGGTAAATGCGACACGTGGTTCAGCGCGTTTAGGGGCAGTGACTTCTATGTCACTTAAATCAATCGTCTGTGTATTTGCAACGCGTTCGCGCGCCGCCGACACATACGATTCTTCGCGTTCAATGCCAATAAAGTTGCGCCCCAGTTCGTGTGCTGCGGCCGCCGTTGTCCCAGAACCAATAAATGGGTCAAGTATGATGTCGCCTGGCTTTGTTGTTGCCAATATTACACGGCGTAATAAATCAAGTGGTTTTTGTGTGTTGTGCAAACTTTTACCATTTGCGTCTTTAATACGTTCTTCGCCAAGACAGATATTTATATCCCAATCAGAACGCATTTGTTTGCCACCATTAAGCTTTTTCATAGTTTCATAATTAAAAGTGTATTTTCCCGTTTTAGTTGGTGTTGCCCAAATCAACGTTTCATGGGCGTTAGTAAATCTTGTGCCACGGAAATTCGGCATCGGATTTGTTTTTACCCAAACAATGTCATTCAAAATCCAAAACCCCAAATCTTGTAAAATAGCGCCAATGCGGAAAATGTTATGATAACTGCCAATTGTCCAAAAAGCACCGTCTGGTTTTAATATGCGTTTACATTCAGCAACCCATTGACGTGTAAACTTATCGTATTCATCGGGACTTTCGAACGAATCCCATGAATCACGAACTGCACGAGCAGCAGTTTGGTCTTCGGGTCGATAAAGCGTTTTCACGCCAAGCTGTAAATTATATGGGGAATCGGCAAATACCGCGTCAACTGAGCCATCTGGAATACCCCGCATGACTTCGATACAGTCGCCGGCTAAGATTTTATTCAGGTATTTGTCCATCTCTCTCTGTGGTGTCCTAACAGGTATATTTTATCATATTTCGGGGTGATTAAAAAGCACTACGCAAGGGGTATTTTGAAAATAAATGTCTTGATTTTTATAAAAAATGCATTTTTTTGATGTGTATTTTTCGCAAATTATGCTTGCACGCGTGGGGTTTGATTGCTACTGTTATATAATCATGAGATGCCCATATTGTAATTCTAGTGACAGTCGTGTTGCGGATTCGCGCCCAGATATCGAAGACGCGGTCATTCGCCGTCGTCGTGTTTGTAACCAATGTGGCGCAAAATTTACAACTGTTGAACGTGTTCAGATGCGTGATTTAACAATCCGTAAGAACAGTGGAAAACTGGAACCGTTTGATCGGGAAAAATTGGCGCGCAGTATTAAATTGGCTTGTCGTAATCGTGATGTTGGTGATGACCAGATTGATAAACTGGTAACATCAATACATCGCCGTATTGAAACAGAAACGGCTGATGATATTGTTCCAAGCAGTATGGTCGGACAAATGGTATCGGATTCTTTGCTTAACCTGGACCCGATTGCGTTTGTGCGTTTTGTGTCGGTGTATCGTAAGTTTTCAAAAATATCTGACTTTAAGAAAATTATTGACCAAATACCAGAGGATGACGAGGGAGCGGTGGTCTGTAAATTGCCGAAAACTTCGCTGTTTTAATATGAAAAAAATCGTTGGGATTTTTGTCGCAATTTTCTTGCCATGTGTTGCATTTGCCTCTGTAACACCTGATATATTGTCAGATGCAGATGCTAATTTATACACACAAATTTTCATGTTACAGGATAATGAAAAAATAAATTCTGCGATTAATTTGGAAAAGCAACTAACAGATAAAATGTTGATGAACGAGGTTTTGTATCAACGTTACATTTCCAAGACGTATCATACCAAAGGGGCTGAGGTCGCAAATTGGATGAACAAATATTATAATATGCCTGGCGCAGAACGTATGGCTAAATTGGCGACAATAAAAAAAGTTTCTGTGCGAAAACCCGCGTTGCCAAATCCATTGTCGGGCAGCGAATCTATCGAAACAGCGCAATCTGAAACTTGGACAGCAAAGCAATATTCGGGCAGTGTTGATAAAAAAATTTCTCAATTCAAAAAGGCAATTCGCAGTGGCAGCACAAAAACGGCACGAAATATTTTGGAGGATACTTCTTTTAAACGCAAATTAACCGAATCAGATTACGGTCGTCTTGCGGGCAGGTTGGCATACATTTATTATACCAATGGCGAATTTGAATTGGCAAAAAAATGGGGTTTTGTCGCATCTGATTACAAATCAGAATATGGCTTGTGGACGATGGGATTGTTATATTTCAAAGAACAAAAGTATAACGAGAGCCAAAAATACTTTTCACGCATTCTAGATTTACATCAAATAAATAACGCACGTAAGACAGAGGCTGCTTTTTGGGCGGGTCGTGCAGCAGATGCGGCTGGAAACAGTAAATCTGCTGAAAAATTCTGGGAAATTGCCGCGGCGCATCCAATGGCTTTCTATGGTGCGTTGTCTGCAACAATGTTGGGTAATACACCTGAATACGAATTTTTTGAACAAGAATATACAGATGACGATATTGAAGAACTGAAAAATGTAAAATATGGGAAAATGGCATTGGCTTTGTTACAAGTCGGCAGAAAGGACAGGGCGGAACAATACCTTAAATACCTTATTACATCACGTGCATCTGATCGTTTGTTGCATGCGGTTAATTCGGTGGCTTCGGAATACGGTTTGCCACGTGTGTCGATTCAGGCGTCAAGTGTTATTCGTGATAGGGGTATTTTAGAAATTGATGACGATATTATTTATTCGGCACAATATCCATTGCCAGATTGGGAACCAATGGGTGGTTGGTCGATTGACCGGGCATTGTTGTTGGCAATTACAAAACAAGAAAGTGGTTTCAAAGTGTCTGCAAAATCTGGGGCGGGCGCAAATGGTTTGATGCAAATTATGCCAAGTACCGCAAAACGTGTTGCTCGCCGTAATAATGTAAAAATAAGTGATATTGATATGTCGAAACCAGAGCATAATATGTTTCTGGGGCAACAATATATTGTCGATTTGTTGGCGCATCCAAATATTCAAGACAATATAATAAAAATGTTAGTTGCATATAATGCGGGTATGGGTAATTTGATTAAATTTGAAAAAACATTTAATACTTCAGACCCATTGCTTTATATCGAAAGTTTTCCGGCATACGAAACACGTGGTTATATTAAACGCGTTATGTCAAATCTTTGGTTATATCGTGCACGATTAAACCAGCCATTAACATCAATGGAAGATTTGGCAGATGGAAAATGGCCGTTGTATAACAGCGAAGATGAATATGTCCAAAACCGTTTGTCTATATAATGAAAATAAATCCAGATTTTTCATTGGAATTGGCACATGGTGGTATAATTGCCGGTGTTGATGAGGCTGGACGGGGTCCATTATGTGGACCAGTTGTTGCGGCGGCTGTTATCTTTCCAACATTTGATATTGATATTCCCGTTGTGATTCGCGATTCAAAGCAATTAAGCCCGCATCAACGTGCGCTGGCATATGATTGGATTGTAAACAACACGATTTGGGCAACAGGTTTATGCAGTCCAGCAGAAATAGATGAATTGAATATTTTATGGGCATCAATGTTAGCAATGGAACGTGCCGTGGCAGCTTTGTCGCAACAACCAGAATATTGTTTAATTGATGGCAACCGGGTTCCAAAAAGTCTTATCGGCGAATCGGTGGTAAAAGGGGACGCAAAATCGTTATCTATTGCGGCGGCATCCATAATTGCCAAAGAAACACGTGATAAAATTATGCATGATTTGGCGGAAAAATATCCGCAATATGACTGGGATAAAAATGCGGGATATCCAACAAAATCACATTTACAGGCAATCGAAAAATATGGTATAAATGAACATTATAGAAAGACTTTCGGGCCAGTAAAAGAAAGGATAAAAAATGAAACTTCGCACGATTGATAATTTAGACGTTCGTGGAAAATATGTTTTGTTGCGTGATGATTTTAATGTGCAAATTGTTGATGGAAAAATCACAGATGCTTTCCGTATTGAACAGAGTATGCCGACAATAAACGCGCTTAAAAACGCGGGCGCACGAATCGCGATTGTCGCACACCTGGGGCGACCAAAGGGTGTGCGAAGTATGGAATACAGTTTAGCGCCTGTTGCGGAATATATGCATATTCCATTGATTCCAAATTGTTTGGATAAAGATTTTTTGCCCAAGATGAAAGATGGTGATGTCGTGTTGTTGGAAAATGTTCGTTTCTATGATGGCGAAGAAAAAAACGATTCGGATTTTGCAAAAAAATTAGCAGATGGATTTGATTTATTCGTAAATGACGCGTTTGCGGTTTCGCATCGTGCACATGCATCAACTGTTGGTGTTACAGAATTCTTGCCATCGTATGCGGGTAAATTATTGGCATCGGAAATTGAACAATTAAGTGCTGTTATGGAAAACCCAAAACGTCCGTTGGTTGCGATTGTGGGTGGGTCTAAAGTTTCAACAAAAATTGGCGTGTTAAAATCATTGGCGCATTTGGCTGATAAATTGATTATTGGTGGTGCGCTGGGAACAACATTTAATTATGCGACTGGTGCAAATGTAGGTAATTCGTTGTATGAACCAGATCAAAAAGATATTGCGCTGGAAATACTTGAGTATGGTCGTGAAAATGGGTGTGAGATTTTAATTCCGTTGGATAAAGGCGTTGCCCCAGAATTTTCGCGTGATGCAAAACGTACCGACAAAACATTTGATGAAATTACGGATACTGATGTCATTTTGGATGCGGGTGCATTGACAACCGCGCGTGATGTTGGTGTGATTAAATCTGCGGCTAGTGTAATTTGGAACGGGACTGTTGGTATGGCAGAATGGGAACCAACATGGTCGGTTGGGTCTTTTGCACTTGCGCGTGCAATCGCCGAAGAAACCAGGAACGGCAAATTGACAAGTGTTGTCGGTGGCGGTGATACGGTTGCCGCACTAGAGGCATGCGGTGTCAAAGATGATATTTCATATGTATCGACCGGCGGTGGCGCATTTCTGGAATTTATCGAAGGACGCAATTTGCCCGGGATTTCTGTGTTGTCGGAGTAAAAATCAGCTTTTTTCAAAGGAAATCTTGTAAA
>CADAHF010000009.1:22438-39995 GCA_902787665.1 uncultured Pseudomonadota bacterium | reverse complement strand
CTGCCTCCCCACATTAAACATAAAGCAGAAATTATAATCGGCAGAATTAAAAACAACAATACTCGTGTTTCTAACATATTAGATTGACAAAATTTCCAAGAAAAAACACTTTCACAAACATCCCAATTCGTAATTGCTACATATGCCAATGGTTCATATATCAAAAGTATAGAACCTAAAATTTTTAACATTTTTTTCATAATTTGTTTCTCCTAATATCAGTCGATATTATACCATAAATTATGAAAACAATCTTATGTTTTTATGCTCTGTGTAAAACTTCGTGTAGCCGTTATGTAGACAATTTGATAAATTCTGGGATTTTTATCGGTTTTTTATAAAATTTTGGTAGCGGGAGAGGGACTCGGACCCCCGACACGTGGATTATGATTCCACTGCTCTAACCAGCTGAGCTATCCCGCCAAAGCAACCGCATTATAACAGACATTTTTGCGATTGCAAGATTTTTGAATAATGCCCCCTTGCTTTCATTTCCTAAAAATAGTAAAATTGCCATCATGAAGAAAATTATCACATTTTTATTCATTATAATGTTCGCATTTGGTGCAAATGCCGCATCAAATCCATTTATGGGCAACGCACAAAACCAAATCGCGTTTTACTTGGGCCAGGGTGTTGATAACGGCTATATTGTTCCAATGCCTGATAAACCTGTCCCGTTCTATATTGCCCAGGTAAAATATTCCCAGCCAGCATCTTTTTTCAGAATGCCTGCACGCGTATCACTGAATCTGGCTGAAACGGCGGGTTTTGGTAAAAAATATGGTTGGAATTGGACCGACTTTACAATTCCAATATTCTTTTTGTCTGGCGACACCGCGTTGCTTTATGGTGAAAAATGGTATGCCGGCATTGGTTCTGGTATCGGCATGCAGGCCCAGGAAAACGACCGTTTGGGTGCAAAACTGTTGTTTGAATTTAGATTGTTCTATGGTTATCACATAAATGAAAATTGGGGTGTTGAATTATATGCACAACACTTTTCCAATGCGAACACAGCTGAGGAAAATCATTCCTATGCGTTCTTTGGTCTTGGTATAGCGCATAATTTCTAAACTTACCAATCAATTGGTTCTTTGCCGTGTTGAATCAGGTATTCGTTTGCACGACTAAAATGATGGTTTCCAAAAAAACCATGATATGCAGATAATGGTGACGGGTGAACACTTTTTAATACCAGGTTTTTATTCGTATCTACAATTTGGGCTTTACGCTGGGCATAAGAGCCCCACAACATATAAACAATATTTTCACGCGTACTGCATGCCGCAATTACCGCATCGGTAAATTGTTCCCACCCCATACCGGCATGCGACGCCGCCGCATGTGCACGAACGGTTAATGTCGCGTTTAACAACAATACGCCCTGCTCTGCCCAATGGGTCAAATCACCGTGTGTTGATGACGGATGACCAATATCGCTTTCAATTTCTTTATATATATTTTGCAGTGATGGTGGAATTGGTGTCGGTGGCAATACGGAAAAACAAAGTCCATGTGCCTGGCCGGGTTCATGATATGGATCCTGACCGATAATAACAACCTTGACCTTATCAAGCGGGCACAGGTTAAACGCATTAAAAATATTTTTTGCCGCTGGAAAAATCTGTTTCCCAGACATATACTCGTCGCGCACAAAATCGGTTAATTTAATAAAATAATCTTTATCAAATTCCGCAGACAATGCATCTTTCCAAGATTGTTCTATTTTTACGTCCATTTTTTCACCCTATAATTTTATCAAACCCAACTGTGCACCTTTCCATAAAACAACATCTATATACCCAATCGGTAAACCTGTCTCAAAATGTAAATGCGCAAACATTTCATCACAAGCTTTTTTTATTTCTGGGCTCAATTTACTATTGTCAATATTTGCACTTTGAACTTTACACTTTGAACTTTGATTTTGCCTTGCAAAATCTAATCCAAGTCGCTGAATCCAAATATCATATTTCACAACATTTTCACCCAAATTTCGCGCAAGGTGATTTGCAGTTATTTTTCCAATATGTGGCAACGATTCCAAAAATTTTATTTTATCATCAAAATCATGCAAGGCATAATATGCGCTGCATAGCACATCTTTGTTGTTCCAAATTTTAGTAATCGCATTTATTTTATTTTTGTTATTAAACAGCGCCAACAAATTATCAACATTTGCACCATTTGTATGTAAACAATCACAAATTTTTGCATGAATTTTTTTCGCTGTTTTTTGTGAAAAACCACCAGCCAAAATTACATACGCACACATATCTGCGAATTCTGTGGAATTAAATTTTTTAGGGTGCGATAAGTTTTCTTTTATTTCATCAAAACTTTGTGCATCAGAATCAGCATGCATTTTGCGAATCTTGTTTTCCAAATCAAAAAACCATTCTGATGAAAACTTAATCATTTTCTTTCTTGAATTTTGCAACAGATTCCCAAAACACTTTGTTGTTTCCAGATATTTTAGATTCAGTTTTTAGTTGGGCTAACTTTAACTTAAGAGCTTTGTTATCGTTTAATTGAACACCGCTTTTTTCAATTTCTTTCATACGTTGCTTTTTTGTTTCCAATTCAGCGGGCGAGAAACGATCTGGATGACCGATAACTTCATAAACAAGTCGATTGTATTCGGCGTATAATTCCCGTTCAGCGGAAGTATCACGTTCCGGAACATTTATGTTATTACGAACGATTACACCATCTTTCTTGATTGTGAAATCGGCCATCGCATCTCCTTTGTTTTTTTATACATCAAGATTCGCATCTAATGCATTTTCTACAATAAAATCACGACGTGGTTCAACAACATCCCCCATTAACATTGACACAACCTCATCTGCTTGAGATGCATCAGCAATTTTAACCTGGAACAACGAACGATGATTTGGATCCATGGTTGTTTCCCATAATTGTTCAGCATTCATTTCACCCAAACCTTTGTATCGTTGAATCTTTAACCCAACTTTGGCATATTCGATTGCCGTATTCAACAATGCAAACGCACCCCAAATCTTTTGTGATTTATTTTTAACCCGCAATGTGGTTGGCTTGCAAAATGTTTCGATTAATTCATCATGACCATCCATTCTGTGCCACGCACGAATTTCTGCACCATTAATGCGTTCACGTGGCAAGAAATGTGTTTCGGTAACACTGCGCAGTGTACGTGATATTGTAATACCAGTTAAATCCGTTGTTATATGCCATCCGCGTTCAAATTCCAATTCTTCGGCATCAAGCATTTTTTCAGCAGCGGCCAGATTTGCAGCATCTTCTGATTCCAAAACTTTATTCAAAGCCAATGCTTCAATAAATCGCAACGGCATAATATGATTCAATGATTGCAGTGTGTTTTTCATATTAAACACCAATCCCAACAATCGCTTTAAATCGGCACCCATAACGGTTACACCGTCTGCTGTTTCAATCACACCATCGGTCGATAATTGATCAAGCAAATAATCGTTCATTTCGGCATCGTTTTGTAAATAAATCTGTTGCTTGCCACGTGTCACGCCATAAAGCGGTGGTTTTGCAACATAGATATATCCGCGTTCAATCGCCTCTGGCATGTGACGATAGAAAAATGTCATAAGCAGAGTCTGAATATGTTGGCCGTCAACATCAGCATCGGTCATGATAATGATTTTATGATAACGCATCTTTTCAATATCAAATTCGTCTTTACCAATACCGGTTCCCATTGTTGTAATAAGCGCACCAATCGTATCAGAACCCAACATTTTATCAAAACGCACACGTTCAACATTTAAAATCTTACCACGCAGTGGCAAAATCGCCTGGGTTTTACGATCGCGGCCTTGTTTTGCGGTACCACCAGCAGAATCCCCTTCAACTATAAACAACTCGCATTTTGCTGGATCTTTTTCAGAACAATTCGCAAGTTTACCCGGCAAACCACCAAGTTCTGGTCCTGTCTTTTTACGTGACAATTCACGCGCTTTACGTGCCGCTTCACGTGCTGTCGCAGCTTCAATAATCTTATCAATTATTAACTTTGCGGTTGCTGGGTTTTCTTCCAGATATTCATACAATAATTCAGACACAGTGTTTTCAACCAATGGTCGAACCTCACTTGACACAAGTTTATCTTTTGTTTGTGAACCAAATTTTGGATCTGGAACTTTGACACTAACAATACTGGTTAATCCTTCGCGGAAATCTTCACCAGTTAATGCAATATCTTTTTTGTTACTGTGTTCAGAAATATATTTATTAATTGCACGTGTAAGCCCTGCACGGAATCCCGCAAGATGTGTTCCACCATCGCGATTTGGAATATTATTTGTAAAGCAAAGCGATGTTTCCGTATATGCAGTTGTCCATTGCAAAACAATTTCGATATATGTGTCTTCGATTTGCTTTATCATTTGGATTGGATCGCGATTTAACAATTCTTTGGATTTATCCAGGTAATTTGCAAAACCCTTTAATCCATCAACACTGTGGAATTCGCGTTCTTTCTTTTCAGCACCGCGTAAATCTTCCAAAATAATCTTAACATTTGCGTTCAAATAAGATTGTTCGCGCAACCATGTTTCCATAACATCAAAACTGAATTCGGTTCCAGTAAAAGTATCTGGCGATGGTTTAAATGTAACCTCTGTCCCGTGTTCATGATGCGTTGTATTATCAATGATTTTAAGGTCAGCTGTCGGCACACCATCTGCAAATGTCATTATTGCTTCTTTATCGCCACGCCACACGCGCACCTCAAGCCACGTGGATAGCGCATTAACGACCGATACACCAACCCCGTGCAAACCACCGGAAACCTTATATGCGCCATTACCTTCGTTATCAAATTTACCACCAGCGTGAAGTTCGCACATAATCAATTCCAGTGCGGACCGCCCTGTTTCATGATTAATATCAAATGGCATGCCACGACCATTATCACGAATGGTTGCAGAACCGTCCGCATTCAGTGAAACATGCACCGTATCGGCATAACCAGCCATCGCTTCGTCGATAGAATTATTCACAACCTCATAAATCATGTGGTGCAGACCAGAACCACCTTCACCCACGTCACCAATATACATTCCAGGGCGTTTTTTTACCGCCTCAAGACCCTTTAATACCTTAATTGAATCACCGGTATATTCGTTATTTACTGCCATATTTAAAATCCTTTCTTTTTAACGTGTAAAACATAGCAATTTATGGTATAATTTTCAAGGAAAAAGGGGTAAAAATATGAAATTTAAATTGCTGTATTTTGGCGACATTTTGGTCAACCCGAAAAAGCGGGCACAACACATATCCGATATCCGGATGCAGTTTCATCCGCAACTGAAAAAACTGGTGGAGCACAGCCCTTGGGACAACCTGACACAGTATATGATGCCAAACCCAACAAAAAGCCCAATTACAACGCGTCATATTGGCGGAATTGACTGGAACCCAATTATCACACCAAATTTGAAATTATTGGCTGAATTGGACATTCAAATGTTGCACCCTGAAATCGTGGGTGTCTCGCGGTCTGATATTGACAATCGTATGAAGACATTGTTTGACGGTCTGCGTTGTCCACAAAATGAACATGAAATCGGCGAAAACACACCACGTGATATTGGCCCGATTTATACTCTGCTTGATGACGACCATTTGATAACAAGGGTTTCGATAAACACATCGCACCTTTTGGACGAAAGTTTGTTTTCTTGTAATATTCCAAAAACCCCAGACTCAATATTTATGATGATTGATGTCAATGTTAGGGTAGCGGAAGGAACGCTGGAAAACCTGCCGTTTATGGTATAAAAAATACCGACATTTGCCGGTATTTTTTTAACTTAATGCTGCGGTGATTTGGTCTTGCATTTGGAACGTCCCAAGCACGACCCAAGCAATTATTGCAGAAACCATCAAAATACCAATACTGTTCAATACATTTGATATTGATTCCATTTTCCGAACAGATTCATTTAAATAATCATTGGCAATTGATGTCAAATTCTTGTCAAAATCGGTCATTTCGGCATAAATCATCAAATCGCCGATAATTTCATTATTTGGAAATCCGCGTCCTGTCTTTAACAATGCAACACCTAAATTGTCACCGTTTGCAACATAATGTAATGTGTCTTCTAATATGCTGCGCAGATACTTGCTTGAATTATCTGCCAACATACGCATCGCATCCGGCATAGTAATACCGGCTGCAACCATTGATGACAATGACATTAACCAACCAACAGAAATATGTATTTTATAAATACTCCATGGTGGAATTTTATCGAACACTGCACGCATACGACCCGACCAATTTTCAAGCGATACACCAACAACCGCCATCAACAAACCAAACCCAATTATAAACCAATACCAATTCGCCACCATAAAATCAGACATAGAAATCAAACCGCGCGCCGTGCCACGCCATATAATATCATCACCTGCAACCTCAATCAATGGTGGAACAAGATAAATTCCAACCAACACAATGATACCTAATGTTAATGCCAATAAAAATAACGGATACGCAACCGCGTTTCGCATAGCACGGCGAATACGTCCAGCGCTCTCCACCACGCGCGTTGTGTTTTCCAGCGCACTAACCAAATTTGATATATTTCCACTTGTCACAAGTAATGTTTCTTCGTCTGGCAACCAACCACGTGTTGTTTCAGAAAAACTCATTCCGCGCTCAAGGTTTTGCTGCCAAACACGCATAACAATTGCAAATGGTTCATTTGGATTCTTACCACCATTTGATTCAATCATTTCCAAGCGATTCAATGCATCCATCAATGTGAAATCATTCCGCAATAACGACGCTAACTTACGAATTGTCGCCATACGTTTTTCTGTATTCATGCGAAATATTAAACGGGCATACCATAATTCCAGGCGATTCATATTAATACACCCCCGGTCTGTCCAACAATCCAACCCAACGTTCCAGCTCATCAACACCAATAATACCTGACAACATTAATTCTGATGCTGCCTCTTTCAATGTGCGACCGTCCATTTCTTCCAACCAATAGCGCACCGCATCATCGGTCTTACCAGCCAATGCCAACGATAAAAATTCACTATTTGTAATAATAACCTCGCCTGCTTTGATTCGTCCTAATGTTCCCGTTCCTTTACACAAATCGCACCCTGCGCCGCGTATAAATACCTGTTTAAGACCTATTTCACCAAACGCATCTAAAACGCGTTTATATGCTGGGTTTTCTGGATGGTCAATTAAACGCTCATGACAATGTGGACAAACTTTCTTGAACAAGCGCATTGATATTAACCCGCGCATCAAAGTTTCTTCTTTTAATTTGAAGCTTTCAATTCCCATATCCAGCAATCGTGTCAATGCTGCCATTGCAGAATTTGCATGTAATGTTGTCCAAACATTATGCCCAGACAATGCGCCACGCACCGTTAATTGTGCAGCCGCCAGTGTTCTTATTTCGCCCACCATCAATGTATCAGGGTCACTGCGCAAAGCCGCCGCCAATGCTTCGGTATATGCATCGTCGCGCTGTTCTTCGTTCATTGCGTTTGTCACAGGCATTTGGTGTGCACCAAAAATCTTTTGTTCAACCGGATTTTCAACCGTAATCATATTGATTTCATAATTGCGCTCTTTCAGCATCATTGACATATTGCGTACCAATGTCGTTGATTTACCAGAACTGGTTGGACCAGCAACAATAACTAAGCCCGTTGGAAACGAACGCATACGCATCAATAATTTTTGTTCATACGGACCAAATTCTTGTTCGGTTTTTATCCCTTCGGTTGGATTATCGTAAAGCAGACGCATAACCACATAGCGACTACCAAATGCAATCGGATTAAATTGCATACGAATACTTAAAATACCAGACGGTAAATATAAATCTTTGGTTCCACGCAATGGTGTACGACCGTCTTTCTGTGCCGATTGGTATTCGTTTTGTGCATAGTTTGCATTTGACATATCAGCCGATGCAAATGCGGCACGAACAAAAGATTCACCCCACGCAGTGTTATATTCCAAAACTGGTTGCATACTGCCATCAATACGAAAATAAATTGTTGTTTGGTCTGCAACCTCTATATGAATGTCAGAAACTTTTTGTGCAGCAGCCTTGGCAATAATATCGACAAAATCTTTCTGCATTTGGTTATCGTATTCACGCGTTGTTTTAATTCCGCCACCAATTCGCGCCTCATACGCTTTGTAAATACCAGACACCAAACCCAAATCAGAATAGAACGGTTCACGTACAATATGCGACTTACGTTTTAACAAATCAATAAAAGCAAGAACCCGACCATCATAACGATGTGTTCGTGATACAATGATTTCGCCACCAGAAAAATATGCAACTAAACTTTGCATATCGTGCGATAGTTCCATCGCCGCGCCTGTGGCAGTCAGCAACCTGTTTCCATTTGAAAACAAGTATTCAATAATATCCCTATTTTCTGCTGTTTGCAGACCGGCCGGCACAGATGGTTTGACATCTGGCGAACCACTATTATCGTTTAAGATTTCGATTTCATCATTCTTCATTTTTTAATGATATTTTACTTTGTGTTGACTATATTCAATGTTTGTTTTTCACCACCCTTAATCAAAACAACACCTTCGTCCAACGATATTGATTTAACCGTATATCCATCCAAAACTTTACCCACAGAAATACGTTTGTTTTGACCCGTTGTCAAATCAGCGATTGTTGCCTGTAATTGAGAACCAGCCCCAATAACATTTATTAATTTATATTTTTTTGATAATTCGTTTTCATCGTCGTCTTTACTTGCAGCGGATACCGATTTTGATTTTTCAACCTTGGTTGTTTTTGTTTCAACGGCCTCTTCCAGTGCGGCTTTTTCTTTTTCTATTTTTGCGGCTTCTACTTCAAGTTTTGCCATCTGGGTTTCAAGTTCTTGCTGTTGTGCATCTGCGCGTCCCGCAAGAGCATCTATTTCCATATGCAATTTGATTTTTTCAGCAGCTAATCTGTCCAAATCTAAATCAAGTTGTGCGCGTTCTTTTTCCAACTGCATCAATACCTTTTCCTGTTCCAAATCGGTAATTTGTTTGAACAAACTGCCATCAACATTGTACGCGGCAACAGCATCTGCGGACAATTCTTCCATACCAATGTCAACCTGTAATTCATCGGCGGCATACGACATATTTGCCGAAAACACACCAACAAATACACACAATAATATTTTTTTAATTTTGTTTAGCATAGATTATCACCTCATAGTTCCATGTGCGACTGGTTGCATTCCAATCACACGCCGTTAGGTATACACCGCCGAAATTTTCGAACATCTGCATAAACTGCATAGGCACCAATTTTGACGATGCTGCAATTTCAACGATATCAAAATATGCTGTATCAACACCATTTGTTACAGTGTCGGTCACCGCATGAATATCCGCAATTGTATTCATACCCTGGAAAATAGTTGTTACATCGCGAATAATTGTATCTGTATCGCGCTCATCAATACTTGCGATTGTTTCCACCTTTGGCAAAGCAACACGCACAGACACCAAATCATCAGACAATTCTTGAACAAACGCGCCAGGCATCAATTCTGTTGCAATTGCATAAAAATCACCAAGTGTTCCAAACGAACGCCGTAATTGCACCGTTGCATGACCTTCATCACAACGCACAGATGTTTGATTCCAACCTGCAATCGGTTGCATTAAAAAGCCCATTGCCTGATAACAAACCTCTGCCCGTGCGGTAACATCTGGCAACACATCATACGGCATAATCAATGGTTTGACTTTGTCTATTTTAAATTCTACATCTAATTCTTTATTTTTTTCTTCAATTTGACGTTTGTATTCTGCGGCTAATTCTGGGTCTATTTTACTGACCTGAACCTTTGGCGATATAGTTTCAAGAACTGATGTGCGGAAAACACTGCCCACCAAAACCAAGAATACGACTAACAAAACCAAAGACAGCACTATCGATTGCGATAAACTTATAGAACGTAACGCAGTGTGTGAATGTCCAGTTATAACATCATCAATATTGCGTTCAATCGCACGTGGTACGCCCCACGCACTTGGTGCAACAAACGCACCCCAATCAGGCATCTCAGCAAGCGACGCATATTCTTTACGCGCAGCTAATTCAGATACATATATCTTGTCTTGTAAAACAATACCGTTACGCACCGCGACAATGTAATAACCACCATCAACAATAAATGCTGCCAAGAAAGACGAATGTTCTGCAAATGCCTCAACCACCTCTGCTGCGGCAGATGGCATACCGGCACGATACCCAGAACGGCTTGGCGCCAAACCAAACATTTGATTATATTCGACATATAAACTATATTTTCCATCAATGGAATGCGCCAATCTGCGTGCGCCAATGCGCCCGCCAACACCACCCACAACTGGCTGCCAAAATAGCCCGGTTGCGTACTTTTTTCTACGAACAGAAATGATATTATTTGCCAATTTCTCTCTACCTTGGACTAATTATAGCACAAAAAAACACACCTTGGCAAACACAGAATAAAAAATCCCGCTATTTTTATTAGCGGGACTTTTTAAAAACAATCGCCATACATTGACGAACATTCCACGGTTCCACCATCGCGCGCCGTTCGCATACTTGATGGACGTGGACAATCATATACATTTGCAACCAAAACAAAAGCGCGTTCAGGTCCAAAAATCACCCATTCATTTGGTTTTGTCCGTTGGGAAACAATCCAATATGCATTCCCAGGCCGTGCCTGATCTGCAATACGATTTTCCAAATATCTGCGGGCATCATCAGCGTCGTAAACACTGACCTCTGATTCTATTTTATAAAGGAATGTGCACCCAATTGGTTCGGAATCAAGTTGAGTAATAAATTCACTGCCGTTTTCATTTTTAACCAATCCGCCACACGCCGCCAGGGTAAGCACCGCAAATAAAGCAAATATTTTTTTCATCGCTTTTCCTTTCTTTTATATCTCTTCAACTATATCATAATTTGACGCATCGCTAAACAATTTTTTCAAAACAATATTGTTTAATGCATGGCTTCCTTTATACGATTCCAATTTTCCAACAATAAAACCGCCAGATGTTGCCATATCGCCAATGGCATCTATGATTTTATGCCGCACAAATTCATCTGGCCAAATTGTTTTATTAAGTGTTCCATCACCATTGTTATTTAGCGCAATAACATTTGTTTCGTCTGCACCACGACCCATACCATGTGCTTTTAAGTATTCCCATTCGGAATATTTTCCAAATGTGCGCGCACGCGCAATTTGTTTTACAAAAACATCTTTTGACTTTTTTGTTCCATCATAGGAATAAGAATATGATTGCCGACCAATAATTTTTTCTGGATAAACCAATGTAGCAACTATATCCAAAGATTCTTTATCGTTTGGCGAAAGTTTTACGAACCCGTCACTTTTACGATGTGCAATTTTATCCATCAGCCACAACTTAATACGAAACATCAATGGCAATGTTTTGCGCACCTCTTTGGTATACGCAATTACTTCCTTTTTTACAATAATCTTTTTCTGCTTTCCGCGCGTTGTCCCAGCACGTGCAATTTCCTGTAAAAATACATACGCACTGCCATCCATAATTGGTGTTTCGGCACCATTTATTTCAACCAACGCACTGTCTATGCCCGATATAAATAATGCTGCCATTAAATGTTCAATTGTTTGGACATGTGCGCCATTAACATCACCAATTGTGGTGTTACGCAATTTTGCCTCACCCACATTGTCGTATGTCGCAAGAATAGGTTTTGCCCCATCAATATCACTGCGCACAAAATAAATACCGCGCTTTTTTGATGGCTTGATTTTAATTTCTACTGGCAATCCAGAATGAATCCCCTTGCCTGTCAATTTGACGGTCTTTAACAAAGTCGTCATTTTAATTTCTCCTTTAACCAATCCCAGAAACTATCTTCTATTTTTGTGTTTAATTCTGCATATTTTATTTTACCGCGCACATCTTTTGGTAATCGCACCCAATCCTTTTCTGTGGTGACCAATTTAGCATTATTTTTATCTGCCAAATCAAACAACTTTTTAATATCATCATCGGTGTATTGATAGTGGTCTGGGAATGCGCGCGCCGATTTGACATTTGGTAAACATTTAAAGAACTTTTTTGGATAACCAATTCCAGCAAACGCAACAAGCGGCACATTTTCATCATACGGCGATATTGTTTCATTATATGCATAGAACACCGGTATACCCGCCGGCACAGTAAAATTTTTGCGTGGTGTTTTTGAACGAATAATTATAATTGCATCTGCATTTGCAGCATGGCTTTTTGGTTCGCGCAGCGGTCCCGCCGGCAATAAAAAACCGTTTCCAAAACCAATTGATTCATCAAACACAATTATTGATATATCTTTTTTCACAGTTGGATTTTGTAAACCATCATCCATAACTATCGGTGCATTTGATTTCTGCTTATCCAACAACATAACATTGCTTTTTCTATCCCCAGTATGAACGATTAACCCACTGCGCGATAACATTGTTGCCTCATCCCCGATATTACCTGTGGCTGATGTTTTTTTATACCCACGCATAACAACAGGCGCATCAAGAAATGTTGCAATTTGGCGCACAATCGGTGTTTTTCCGACACCGCCAGCCAAAATATTTCCAACACATATAACGGTCCGTCGCGAATCATATTGATGTGATTTACGAACATTGAATACAACACGCGAAATCAAATAATACACAACCGACACCGGCAGCAATATAAAAGACATTAATGTTTTATGCATAAACCACCAAGGCGTTTTCATATCTGTCCCCCATGTTTTCTTTCGCGCTTTGCGCGTCTGTATGCGCTTGCTTTTACATCTTGTTGTATTTCCGGATGATTAAATTCGCCGTCCATTTGGTGCAGTGTTTCCACCATATAATTTTCAAGTTTTTCCCTTATGCTGGCAAATTCTTCATCGCTTGCGCGGCGTGGCACAAACACAGGTTCCCCAACAATGCAATTTATGCGCGAAAAAGGTTTTGCGACCATATATTTATCCCAATTATCCATAAACCAACAACGCGAAGCCGAATAGCAAACTGGTATAATTGGCGCACCACTCATTTTTGCAAAATACATTGTGCCGTCTTGGATGCGTAACGATGGTCCGCCCGGTCCATCTGGCGAAATACACATTGAATAGCGCCCATCACTTAACACATGCAGACCACCACGCAACACCGACAACCCACCATCTGATGTAGATCCATAAATCGGGCGCAAACCAAACAATCGTTGTAGTTTTGCCATAATGCGTCCGTCATGATGCTTACTTGCCACCGCATAGGCACGCATACCACCCACCGCGATAATTGGCGACAACATCATACTGCGCCCATGCCAGAACACAAAAATCGCCGGTTTTTTGCGGTATTTTTTAAATGTTTCGTAATTTGTGATTTTAATTTTGCTTGTTAAATACACAAACCAAATCGGTATCGCAATAAGTATTGCGATTATCCATTGAATAATGCCGATACTGAAAATCAAGTTCCAAAACCATTTCCAAGCACGGCGAAAAAAACTTTTCTTTTTTGCCATGCCGGCATTTTAGCAAGAAAAAAAAGATAATTCAAGAAATGGCATCAAAAGACGAAAACACACATTTTGTTTGACACCTAAATAAATTCATATATAATACCAATCACTATCGCGGGGTAGAGCAGTCCGGTAGCTCGTCAGGCTCATAACCTGAAGGTCAGTGGTTCAAATCCATTCCCCGCAACCAGTTAAATAAAAAAGACACCGTTTTGGTGTCTTTTTTGTTTAATTTTTTGTGGTCGATTGGTTTGACGATGCAACGGATGTTGCTTGGTTCAAAATTTGTATGCGAGAACAAGCATCGGGCCCCGCAAAATTTGAAAAATTTTGTGGGTGATACTAGCGAAGTTCAAGCAACTACAAATTTGCCCGCAGGCATTTATGCCGAGGAAAATCCATTCCCCGCAACTACGAATTTTCTAATATCTGCAAAAAGTTCGAAAGTAAAAATTCAAAAAAATTGTGATTTTTTTGAATTTTTGAACTTTAAAAACGAGACAAGCTTTTTATATACAAAATGTTATCTAGGATTATGTACAGAATTATTCATAACAGTGGTTAATATGCTTTCCAGTTCTTTTAAATCATCATCCTGTGGTAAGGATTGTTCAGATACACTGTGACCATGTGCTACACTATTTCGTATATTCAACCAACGTTTAACTGTTTTTATATCCTCTTCGGGTAATATTGTTGTTAAAACATTAAGATATTTATTTTTATTAACATTTGGCGTTTGTAGTGCGTACTGTTTGAATTGATCTATGATATACATTAGTTTGGTTAATCTGTTATTTAAAACGTTATCCGGTGAAACTATCTCAAACGCTCTTGTTTCATAGCACGCTACAAGACAATGGCTGATGTAAAAGAGATATTCTGTCATCATATAATCATGTAAGCACGCACCAATCCATAGCCTATGATATATACTTTCATGTGAATATTGTTTTTTATCTCTTTTTGTTTGATGTGCTAACCAATTTCTATAAATTTCGAACATATCAAATCTGTCCGCTTTTCGTATATATCCATATTCCTGAGCAGTCTTATATATTTCTGAATGGTTATTTGTGAGTGAAATTTTATGATGCTTTGTAAGCAGTTCTGCCAGATCGTGTCTAGTACTATCAATAAGTTGTATAACAGGGATGCTCATAAATTCTGTTTCTAGGTTTTCTATTTCTAGTGCAATATTCATTTGAGATGAATTTTTATCAAAGATTTGAGACACTTTATCGTAGTATTGTAGTGATGTACCAAAAAATTTTGATAATAAATCGATTGATTTATCAATGTTTACATATTTAGATATATCTACAGAAATGTCGTGGGTGGAATTTATAGATTCTATTCTAGATACCAGAGCTGTTTTTTCTTTTTCGATAATGTTTTTTTTGTATATGAGCTTTCGTATTTCTCTTTCAATAGATTTTATAAAAAACAATAATTTTAGCCGTTCACCAAACAACCATGGTTTTTGTTGTTGTAATTTTTTTTGTAATATTATGGCATCTTGTTTGTGATTCTGTAAATCCTCGTAATATTTATCGAACTGTTTTAATTCTTCTTGAAGAAGAAGTAATTGCTCGTTCGTCGCTTTTTGAACACCCTGATTCAACGTGCGTATTGTTTCAACACCCTCTTTAGTAATACAATTTATTAATTTCAAAGTAGCATCAAGTTCATCTTTTAATTGTTTTGACATTTTTCTTGCCTTTACCTAGCGTATTGTAATAGAAACATTAAAAATTATCTAGTATTTTTGTCGTACAATGCTTTATTAATCTATAATTTTATAATATGAATTTGTCTTTCAATTCATCAATCTCTCGTCCAATTTCCACCAATTCGGTTCGTGAACTGCGCACACTGCGCAACCAGTTAAATGAAAAAACACGCCAAGATGGCGCGTTTTTCTTATCAATAATAAATATCAATTGGTACGCGGTGGCCAGTACAGAAATCTATAAAGAAATTCACAAATGCTTGGACCTTTGGCGATTCTGCAATTTCAGTTCTGCAAATACACTGAATTTCTGTTTCAAAATCAAAGTCCAAATTATCTAAGCATACAAGATTCTTGCTGTATTCTTCAAACCACATTGGAAAAACCGTTATACCATCACCATCGTTCACCAGGCGATATATCAATGCCAAAGAATCAGATGTGGTGTTCAGGTGTTTTGCCCGTTTCATTAACCCCTGGTATTCTGGCAAATTCAAATAACGGCT
This sequence comes from uncultured Pseudomonadota bacterium, assembly GCA_902787665.1. GTDB lineage: Bacteria > Pseudomonadota > Alphaproteobacteria > Rs-D84 > Rs-D84 > Enterousia. Next base: position 24,157 of record CADAHF010000009.1, on the reverse strand, counting down.
GGACATACATAAATTGTGATTTTCCAACAAATCATTTATATTTTTGGGTGTGCCATGTTCGTTTAAATACTTTTTACTGGCATAAAACTTTAGCGCCGTCTTGAACTTAAACAAAATATGTCCGTGAATATTTGGATGAATTTTTGATTTGATAATCAAAATATCTGTATTTGCAACATCTGGCTCTTGTTTCATCAATAATTCAAGACGCAGTTTTGGATATTTAGAATAAAATTCAGACAAATCTTTTAAAATAAAACTGCCTATTAATCCCTCTTCGGTCCAGACGGACATAGACCCAGACAACGCGTCAATATCCACAAAATTTTCAGTTATTTTGTTAAGAATTTCTTCGATAGCACAAATATCGTTGTATATAATCTGGGTTGAATTTGTTGGCTGGCTGCCATCAAAGCCACGGTTGATAAGTTTGGTATTAAATCGGTGTTCTAAATTTTTAATCAGTGCCGACAAATTGGAATTTTTAATTCCGTTTTCGCTGGCCGCGATTTGAATACTGCCCTTATCAACGACTTCTTTAAGCGCCAACAATTCTTTCAATAAAATCAGTTTCGTTTTTAATGTAGACATATCTGCATATTATACGGATAAATGCTTTTGTAAAAGAAAAATATCTTAATCACAAAGACATTTTATAAAATCATGTAACGACTTGCCCGTAGAATTTAATATTTTGGCAATACTGCCTGTGGACGGCCATCTTGGTTGTCCATATTTCGACCAACGTTTGCTTTTGTTAAATGTTGTTGCATCTAAACCCGCAAACTTTGCCAAACCAGAACAGGACATCTTTTGCTGAAAAGCGAAATTATCAATGGCCTGCCATATTTCTTTATGAGTCATTTTCAATCTCCTTTTTGTGACCGTGTCCCATTATATTTTAATTCCTGGGAATTTATTTTATCCCATTTTTATGCAAGGGGTTTCTAAAAAAGGGAAAATAAAAAAATAACCATCGTATGTATTCCGCAGAATTCCGCCAAAAATACATTTGTTTTTGCATAAATAAAATATGCCTATTTTTTCCTAATATAACCCTATATTTTTTCTTTATTTTTCCAATGTTTCCTAGGATAAGCCCCCTATTGAAAATACACCTATTGTTGCAACATAATTTAACTGTTCTGATAAACAGAAGGGAGAAAAAACACATGACACATGATCAAATATGGATGGCGATTGAAAAATTTGCCTGTGAACATGGTATGTCTTGTTCGGGTCTTGCGCGTTCCAGCGGTCTTGACCCAACAACTTTTAATAAAAGTAAACGTTGGTCTAAATTCGGTCAACCACGTTGGCCATCAACTGGCAGTATTGCTAAAATTCTTTCTTCGACTGGTCAAAAAATAACCGACTTTATAAAATATATTCATGATGATCCAAATAAAAATGGTCCCGACAATCAAATGTAAAAATTGCTATATACTTAAAAACGCCCGTTTGGGCGTTTTTTATTTTAAGCATTTTTTCAATTCACTGTTGTCTTCATTGGTATCAACATTTTTATTGTTTATTTCTTCATCTGCATGTATTTTCTGAATTGCCAAAACAATATCCGGATGTGCTTGTAATTCAAAATTTATTTTTTCCACCGTATTATTTATTTCTGATTCTGAATTCACAAAAATTGGCATTATTGCATCTGCCGCAGAATAAAGAGAATCATACAGTAATTTTTTATTATCATCAATAACCGAC
>CADAHF010000009.1:0-22398 GCA_902787665.1 uncultured Pseudomonadota bacterium | reverse complement strand
TCATGACCAAGAACCGCATTATATGAACACGAACCATTCACATGTCGTGAATCAATTTGCACAGAAAAATCATTATATCCAATAATTGCATCAACTGATTTCAGTGCAATACAATATCCACCGTCAACATTTGTTATATTCACAGCAACATCATAATTTGTCATAAAGGTTGCGACAACATTACCATGCAACAAGTCCATTGGTGTTTCTGGTTGTGTTATTGTTTTGGTATATTCTGGCACTTTTATAGTAATTTTTGGTGTCATTTTATACGATATACATTCATTTGCATTTGCACATATTGCAATAAAAAAAATAGCTAAAAATACCGGTAAATCCCGGCAAATTTTATACATTTCCGCCAGATTGTTTTTTCAAATATTCACTTACAAAATTTGTTCCGTACATCTTGTACAATTCTTCGGCTAATAATACCGATGGACGACCCGATTCAAATAAATGTAACAAATTGCCCAAACCGCCCAATTCTGTATTTAATATCACCGATTCGCCATTAACCGGACGCGACAACAAGACCGCGCGTTTAAGGTTTGGATATGCCTTGCCCTGAATAAATGCCATCTCTAGTGGATTCAAATTCCAGTGTGCATAATCACCAGCATCGGCCGCTGGATTACGGAAGAACAAAACCGTTTGCGCCTGGCCACGAACAACATCACCTATACCCAATTTATCCAACACGTTTGCACGTTGAAACGCAACCATATACGCCTGACGATTTTTACGACCCTCTTGCAGGCCTGCTATAAAATTATCACGGAACATCTTGTTTTCCAGCATTGGCGCTGTTTCGTCAATCATAATAAGCGATGGGTTTCCGCCAGATACAGTTGTTGTATTTATACGGTGCAATATATATGATATCACCGCTGGGGATAAAACCTCATCTTGTAATATTTCTGTAAAATCAAATGTTGTAAGGCGCGCAGACAAATCAAGTGTATCTGAATCTTCATTAAACATATCACCATATTGTAATGGATCAACCCACTTCTTTAATGGTGCGCGCATTTGACCACTGGACGAAAAACAACTTTCCCACAGATTTTTAAGTGCCCTATCCTTATCCGATAAATAATCAAAATTCACCGATACGGCACGCGCTATTTCATCTGCAGATACCGGATCGTTTTGTCCAGATATAATTGAAAACCAACGACGCAAAAAAGCCCTGTTTTCTGCTGTATCCGGCATTTTTAATGGGTTTAATCTTGTTTCAAAAGATTTTTCTACACTGTTTGTATTTTTTTCCTTGCCGCGCATCGTTATATATTTACCACCAATAGAAAGTGTAAATATTTCCGCACCCTTGTTTCTATCAAAGAAAAATGCTTTTAATTTTGGGTGACGCAACGATTGCGCAATTAAGAAACTAAATAATGTTGTTTTACCACCACCAGTTGGACCGATTGTTAATGTATGTCCCACTGCAGCTGGTTTGTCAGATACATGGAATTGGAACATATATGGTGTTCCCTGGGCCGTTGGAAAAACAACCAATGGTCCCGGACCCCAATCAGAATTTTCAACACCACGTGGTGTGCTGGACATCGGGATACAAACAGCCGCTGTTTTTGATAATAACTTAAAACTGCGTGGAAATGTATCAAATCCAGGTATTTGCGCAAACCACGAAACCTTTGATGCAAATGTTTCAACAATCGGCGAAACACCAAATGATGCTGATATTTTCTTAAACTCATCAACATATTTTTCTAATTCTTCACGCGATGCACCAAATAAAACAAACAGCGGATAATAATTAACCAGGCTTTGATTTCCAGATATATTTTCATCCATGGCTGACTGTGCCTCAACCACCTGGGTCAACGTAGAATCTGTATTTTCATCCGCGGTTGACCGGCGCTGACGCAATGTTGTTTCAACATCTGCCGTTCCCATAATATGAAAACCGTTCATACAAATCATTTCTGTTTGAATTGTTGATATTGAATTAAAGAAATCTTCATCCAAATAATCTGGTGATATACGGAAAGAAATCATCGCAGCAAACATTTGTTCACCACCACTTACATAACGAACAATTCCGTCATTTTCAAATTCAACATTATCAACAGTTACATATTCTGCGATTTTATTATCAGCAACTGCTGGTGACGGTTTGCTTATTGGTGACAAAATACGACCAAAGAATTTTGCCATATTGTCGGTTTTATCATTTTCAAGTAATTTTGGTTTATATGCCGCCAATATTGATTCAATATAATTTCCATATTGATTTAATTTATCGCGCGCGCCATTTCCAGATACAGATAACACAATATAATAGTTATTTAAAAATATTCTTAATCCCTGGGACCGCCATTTATTATAGATACTTTGTAACACTGGTCCATCAAATTCATAATTCATATTATCATTCGCGGCATCGCGTATCATATAAAACCGTAATGTCACATTTGAATCACGAATTTGATTAAATAACTGTGCCCGTAAATCAAGAAACTTTTCCCGCGTTGTGTCATCTTGCATACTTGTTTGAACACCAGAAACACGATATACACGCAGTAATGTTCCATCGCTTAAACCCATTGAATTATCATTATAAACTGTCTTGAACGGTAAATAATTTGCATAATGATTATAACCAAACCGTGGAAATATTCGCCGTGTAAGTGATGGTATAAATAACATTAATAAAATAAATACAAAAACAGATAACATAACCAATATTGTCATTGTTATTGAATATCCGCCACCGGCAAAATAATTAAAAAATTCATTCATTTACGCCACCAATTTTCCCGGTATTTTCCTTTTAAAAAGTTGTATTTTTGATGCTATAATTTGTCCAAGTTGCGGGTCCCGTTTAGAAAATACCGCCAATATTGAATGAACAATCATTACGGATAACAAAAAATACAACGGTGTTATTTTTCCATCTGTCTTATTTATAACCAAATCAATTATAAAAATTACAATAAAAACAATGAATTGCACAGCAAAATTTATAACAGCCAAATTGTACGGCACATAAAATATGCGCGCAGGATTTGCCAATGCTTTTAATACTTGCTGTTTCATTTTCTCTCCGGATGATTGAATTATAATAATTTCAACAATTTTTAACAAGCATAAAAAATATTTTTTGAAAATTGTTTATTTTGTTAAAAAATACGATTTTTTTAATATGTTTAAATTCAACTTTTATTTTTAACAAATTTATAAAAAATGGCTAAAATACTGATAAAAATTGTTAAAAACTTGTTTAAAAAAAGTTAGAAATAATTTTCAACAATATAAACAAGCGTAATAAAAACAACAAAATATATAATAAATATTTGATTTTTTAGAAAAAGCATTTATAATCGCCATACAAAAAGGATTTGATATGAAATTTTTAAGTTCATTAAAAGCATGGAAAAAACGCGGCAATATTAAACAAATTCGCCGTGGTAAACAGGTTATCTTGATTGATCCAGATAATCCAAAGTTGAAAGCAAAACAGGGCTTTAAGAAAAAATAATTCCAATTTATTGGTTGTTTTTAGATATCCAGTAGATATTTTTACTGGGTATTTTTTATTTTATTAAAAATCATTTAAAAATGCTTCACGAATAATATTCTTAATTTCGCTTTCTGATAATCCAGATTGTTTTAAATATTGAATTTGAATTGGTTTTGGTATGTAAATTGATGCACTATGTCCGGCATTTTGTGGCACCGATAATATTCTTTGTGATGGTAAAAATTGAATTTTTGCATTTTTATCAGAAATTGCTGCAAAATTTATATCAGATTCACAATTTTCACAATTTTTATCAATTATTGCTGTTCCAGATAATTTTGAAAAACTATCTTTATTAGCAATTAATTTATTTTTTAAAATAATAGTTGTATTTTCCGATATATGATGCGCAGTACAATTATATTCAAGATTATCATAATTATTTAATATAATATGTCCGTAAATTTTAGAATTTTTCCCGGTGTTTTTAATAAAAATGTTAAAAAAAGCCGGCTTTTTATTTTTTATATTAACAGATAAATGAACTATTTGGTCCGGCACATTTATATTTATATTTAAATCTTTTTTACTATCTATATCACCAACATATATAATATGAACTGGTAAATTATAATGTTTATTAATATCACCATTTAATATAGTTGATAATTCGTGACAATATTCACCATCGCGGTAAACAATTGTTTCCGCTGGAAAAGGTTTTATATTGAAATTTTCCCACATGTATGACATATTACGCATAAATTATAAAGGATTTTTAAATGGGATTCAATTGTGGAATTGTTGGTTTACCAAATGTTGGAAAATCAACACTGTTTAATGCATTAACACAAAGTGCCGCGGCAGATGCACAAAATTATCCGTTTTGTACTATTGAGCCGAATACAGGTCATGTTGTTGTGCCAGATACGACATTACTTGAACTGGCAAAAACGGTAAATGCGGCAAAAATCATACCGACACAGCTGGAAATAGTTGATATTGCCGGCTTGGTTAAGGGCGCGTCAACCGGTGAAGGTTTAGGTAATAAATTTCTTGGTAATATATTATCAACCGATGCAATTATTCATGTGGTCAGATGTTTTGAAAATGACGATATTGTGCATGTAAATGGTAAAATTGACCCCATAGCAGATATTGAAACAATTGAAACAGAACTTGCCTTGGCTGATATTGAAAGTTTAGAAAAACAAATAAAAAACCTTGAAAAGAAAGCACATGGACAGGATAAAGAAGCAATAAAATTATTGGCGGATGCAAGTGTTATTAAAAAAGGTCTTGAATTTGGAACACCAGCACGAAAATCTGGTGTTGATGCATCACCATTTAATTTGTTGACAGCAAAACCGGTTATTTATGTATGTAATGTTGATGAAGAATCTGCGGCAACTGGGAACAAATATTCTAATTTGGTCAAAGAAAAAATTGGTTCTGATTCACCAGTATTAATAATTTCATCTAAGATAGAGATGGAAATAGCACAAATTGTTGACCAAAATGAACGCAAGATGTTTCTTGATGAATTGGGTTTAAATGAATCAGGGCTGGATAAGGTTATCAAGACAGGTTATGAAACATTGGGTCTGCAAACTTTTTATACTGTTGGACCCAAGGAGGCGCATGCATGGACAATTACGCGTGGCATGACCGCACCCCAAGCCGCCGGTAAAATACATACTGATTTTGAAAAGGGTTTTATACGGGCGGAAATAATATCGCCATCTGATTGGCTTGAACTTGGTGGCGAATTGGCGGTTAAAGAAGCCGGCAAAATGCGCACTGTTGGTCGTGACTATGTTATGCAAGACGGCGATATATGTCATTTCTTGTTTAATAATTAATAAATAGTAATTAGTAAAACACCGACATTTGCCGGTGTTTTTTATTCCATATTCATCAATTTTTCTAACTTTTCATTTGCGGATTTTAATTCGTCATCTAAATCTTTGATTAATGTACTTGCGCCAGCATCACCAGATAGTGCAAGTTGCAGAACCGCCTTTTTATCATTATTAAGACGCGTAATATAACGTTGTAATTTTAATGAAACGATAAATTTTTCGGCGGCCTTTGCATCAAAATTTAATTCAACAATAACAGGTATATCAAAATCTATATTCAATGTTGATAGAAAATCGCCATATTGTTCAACGATTTCAGGAAAACGATTTACAATGTATATAAGTGTATTTTTTGTTACATCATCAACGCTTGGTAATTCAATATTGGCGGCATCGTTTTTCTTTTTTGACCATTTATGCCATTGGTTAAATTTGCGTGAATCATATTCGTTTTCAATTTCACGGCGAAAATCAGTATCTACAATTTTATCAATTTGCGCTTTTAAAAACTTTTCGGCTTGGGACCGTCCCCCAGGTGTTGATGTCAGATATGTTTTGTTCGTTGTATCCCATAAAAAGTCAATTATACCAACCGATGAATCAATAATTTTTTTCATGGCGCCCGTACCGCCAGTTTTTAATACTTCATCGGGGTCTTTGCCACCAGTCACGAAAGCAAAGCGCACATCGGAATTATCACGCAAAAATGGCAAAACAATGCCGCATGCACGCACTGCCGCCTTTTGTCCAGCGGCATCACCATCAAAACAAAAAGTTATATTGCGGTTTGCCTTGCATAAAATCGCAATATGATCTTCGGTTAATGCGGTGCCAAGTGGTGCAACAGTTTCTGGAAAACCATTACATTGCATCTGTATTGCGTCAATTTGACCCTCAACCACAATGCTGCGGTTTGCACGATGAATAGCGTCACGCGCAAAATTAAACCCAAATATAGTTTGCCGTTTATGAAATAATTCGGTGTCGGTTGTGTTTATATACTTTGGTTCACTGCCGTCTAATGACCGTCCCGAAAACGCAACAATTTGCCCATGTGCATTAAAAATTGGAAACATTAATTTATCACGAAAAAAATCATATATCCCATATTCACCATGTCGCACAAGCCCAGTTGCAATTAATGCATCTTGTCTTACATTTGTAAATGTTCCAGAAATTATATTATTTTTTGGGGCATATCCAATGCGATATTTTTTTATCATATCATCTGTAAAGCCGCGTCCGCGAATATAATTTAATGCATGTTCACCAGCCGGTTCAAAAAGTTTTTGTTGATATGTTTTTGCAGCATCGTCTGTGATTTTGACATATGATTCTTCGCGTGCGATTTCAGCCACATCGCGTGGTTTATAGTCTGGTATTTTAAGACCCGCCATATCAGCCAATTCTTTGATTGCGGTTTTAAAATCTACATTTTCAGATTTCATTGTGAACGATATTATGTCGCCATGTTCGCCACATCCGAAACAGTGGTAAAAACCTTTATCTTCCGATACCGAAAAAGATGGTGTTTTTTCATTATGAAATGGACAACAACCCCAATAATTTTGCCCTTTTTTTGTTAATGGAACACGGCGTGATACAATATCGACAATAGATAGTCTTTGTCGTAATTCATCTGTAAAATTATTGTATGGTCTGTTGTTCATTATTTACGCCGGAAAAACTTTTTTGCACTTGGTTTTTTATTGTTAATCAAATCAATCGCAGTTTGTAAATCTGGTTTTTCTTTGACAGAAACATTTACACGGTTTGATGATATATATGCACCGTAACGACCCGTTGGATAATAATAAATTTCTGCATTTGTCGATGGGTTTTTACCTAATTTTTCAGGTTCTGCCTTTTTAACGATACCAGACAACAATTCGCGCGCAATATCGATAGTTATAGTTTGGTTGGTATATTGTTTTGCGGGAACATTTTTGTGTCCATCTGTAACATACGGTCCAAATTTACCAATACGGAATGATATACCATCACCCAAATCAACATTACTTAGTTGTGGTTTTTTGTTTTCTGTTTCTTCATCATTTAAACTTTGAGCTTTAATTTTTGAACTTTCACTTTCAAGTTTTTGCGTGTAATTACATTTTGGATAATTTTCACAACCAATAAATGCGCCAAACTTAGATAGTTTTATGCCAAGTTTTCCGCCACATAGCGGACATTTATCATTATTATCCACAAATAAATGTTCATGCATAAATGTATTTATTTGGTTGATAATTTCGGTTGTTTTAATTTCACGCGCACCATCAATCATTGTTTTGGTTGGTGTCCAGAATTCTTTTAGTGCTTTGATTTTTTCGATATTTCCATTTGATACATCGTCCAGTGTGTCTTCGGTTTTTGCAGTAAAATTCACATCAATTAATTCATTAAAATATTTATCCAAATATGATGTTATAACCCATCCGCCAGTTGTTGGATGAAAACGATGTTGTTTATCCTGTTCAACATAGTTTCTGTCTACAATCGTTGACATAATGGTTGCGTATGTTGATGGACGACCAATTCCCAATTCTTCCAATTTTTTAACAAGTGACGCTTCGGTATATCTTGCAGGTGGTTGAGTAAAATGTTGTTCGTGTAACAATTCTGTTATTTTAACTAGATCGCCAACAGACATTTGTGGCAACTTTGTTTCACTATCATCATTGTCGTCATCGGTGTCTTCAATATATACGCGCATAAACCCATCAAATGTACGTGTTGTTCCAACCGCGTGGAAAACAGCAACCTTATTTTCTGTTTCAATATCTGCAGCAACAGAATCAAATTCAGCATTTGTCATTTGACATGCAATTGTGCGCTTCCAAATCAAATCATATAATTTTGCTTCGTCCCCAGATAACTTCTTTTCGTCACCATCAAAATGTGTTGGACGAATTGCTTCGTGTGCTTCTTGGGCATTTTTTGATTTTGTAACATATATGTTTGGTTTGCTTGGTACAAATTTATCACCATAAGTTTTGCCGATATAATTACGAATTTCAGCAACAGCATCCGCCGATAAATTAGTGGCATCGGTTCGCATATATGTTATTAAACCAGCTTCATATAACTTTTGTGCAGCAGACATAGTGCGTTTTGATGAAAAATATAATTTACGCGCAGCTTCCTGTTGTAATGTGCTGGTGGTAAATGGTGCAGCAGAATGTCTTGTTACCTTTTTGCGTTCAATGTTAACAATGGTTGCAGAAATAACAGGATTGCCGATTTTTGATAAGATGTCATCGACCATCGGTTTATTTTCGATACTCATTTTATCAATTTTTTTACCATCAAATTTTGTTAACGCAGACTTAAAGTTTGTGTTTGATACATCACACATTGCGTCAACAGACCAATATTCAACTGGTTTAAATGCTTCTATTTCACGTTCGCGATCAACAACAAGCTTTACAGCAACACTTTGCACACGGCCCGCTGATTTGCCCAAATTGCGTCGCCAAAGCAATGGCGATATGCCAAACCCAATAAGATAATCAAGCGCGCGCCGCACAAGGTATGCATCAACCAAATTTGTGTCAATTTCACGCGGGTTTTCAATCGCAGACAAAACCGCTTTCTTGGTTATTTCGTGAAACGCGACACGATATACGCGTTTATCTGATAATAATTTTTTAGATGTTAATATATCCAATATGTGCCATGCGATTGCTTCGCCCTCACGGTCAGGATCGGATGCAAGATATATGGCGTCTGCTTTCTTTAATTCGTCTGTAATAAGTTTTAATTGCTTTTCTTTGCCCGGCATAATTTGCCAACGCATTTTAAAATCATGTTCGGTATCAACACTGCCGTTTTCTGGAACCAAATCACGCACATGCCCAACCGATGCGATAACACGCCAGCCAGAACCAAGATATTTTTCAATCGTTTTTGCTTTTGATGGAGATTCAACAATCATTAAATTCATATCTTAACTTCCTTTGGCAGATAACTGTTGGTCTTTGTGTATATGTGCGTTCTGTGCCAAGCCAAACCCGAACATAAGGGATAATAAACTGCTGCCACCAAAAGACATTAATGGCAGTGGTACCCCAACGGTTGGTATCAGCCCCAAAACCATAGAGATATTTATAAAATAATAAATGAAAAAGTTCAACATAAAACCAAAACACATCAATTGACCAAATCGATTTCGGCATGTTTTAGCACACCAAAACAGCAAAATAATTATCCAGCTGTACATCAGTACAAGAAACAACGCCCCAACAAGACCAAATTCTTCGCCAAGCATTGTATAAATAAAGTCAGTTTGTTTTTCGGGCAAAAACGATTGCTGTGATTGTGAACCATGCATATAGCCCTGACCAAGAATACCACCACTGCCAAATGCAATTTTTGCCTGGTTTATTTGATAACCCACTCCGCGTGCATCGTATTCAGGATTAATAAAAGTAATAAGACGATTGCGCTGATAATCATGTAAACCACCAAACCAGACGGCTGGTGCAGCTAAAATTCCAAGGATAAATGCAATTATAAACCATTTTTTTGGCGCGCCAACAATATAAAACATCCCAATGGTAATAAGAGCCATCGATATAGCTGTTCCTAAATCTGGTTGTGCAACAATTAACCCAAATGGAATTAATAACAACAATAGTGGCATTACATAATGTTTTATTTGTGTTAATTCTGTGGAATTCATCCAGGCGAAATAACGCGCCAATGCCATAACAAGCGCAATTTTTATAAATTCAGATGGTTGAATATGTATGAACCCAAGGTTTAACCACCGTTGTGCACCCATGCCTGTATGACCAACAAATGTCACCATGATAATCATAAACAATGCAAGAATGTATATAAGGTATGCAGACTTTATCCAAGTTTTTATGTTAGAAAAAGCAACAACGAAAAACACAACCAAACCAACCAAAATTTTAATTAGTTGTGATAATGCAAAAGGTTGCCATGATCCGTGTCCCGCTGAATACAACACAACAATAGAAAGCGCCAAAACAATGCACATAGGCGCAAAAAGTGCCCACGAAAAACGCGACATTTTTTCAGAAAAATTCATCATACTTGCATTTGAAACACGCGTTTGTCCGTATTGCATTTATGCCCCCGTTTTTAACAGTTCGCGCATAACCGCCGCAGTTGTTCGTGCAGCTGGCGATGAAGAACCGGAATGTTCGGTAATTACACACACAACATATTTTGGTTTTTTTGTCGGCGCATATCCAACGAAAAGCCCATGGTTGCGCATACTCCATTTTAACTGTTCATTGGTTAAAACGCCTGTTTTGCGTTCTGCCTTAGATATGGTTCGAACTTGTGATGTACCTGTTTTTCCACCCATGCGCATACCATTAATATTTATTGCACTGCCAGATGCGGTGCCGCCTGGTTTTAACACTTCTTCCAAACCAGTTAATACAGATTTTATGTTTTCTTTTTGTAAATTTAAATTTGCAAAATGCGGCATTTTGTCAGACCATATAAGACGCGGTTTAACAACTTTATTCGTTACGACGCGCGCCATCATGGTTGCCAGTTGTAAACAATTTGTTAAAATAAAGCCCTGGCCGATGCCTGAAATAACAGTGTCACCGTTAACCCACGTTGCGCCAACATTTTTTTCTTTCCATTTTTTATCTGGAATAACACCAGGCATTTCGTGTGCGATAATGTCACCCATGTATTTTTCTGTGAACCCAAGTTTTACGGCCATACGTTTAATCGCATCAATGCCAATTTTAAGTGCCAGTTGATAGAAATAGATGTCACAAGAATGTTTCAATGCACTTGCTAAATTAACATGTCCATGACCATCATGTTCCCAACAGTGATAACGTCTGTCACCATAATCCCAATATCCCGGACAAAACACGGTTTTTTTTGGTGATATTGCGCCCGATTCCAATGCTGCCAATGCAACAACAATTTTAAAAGTAGACCCAGGCGGATACAGACCTTCGACAACTTTGTTCATAAACGGTTTTGCAATATCGCTGCGTAATGATGCGATATATTCATCTCCATCGTCTGTGCTGAACATATTGGGATCAAAACTTGGTGTGGAAACCATTGCTAAAATATCACCCGTTTCAACATCCATTGCAACACCACAGCCAGAACGATGCGTTGTTAGTGCATCATACAATGTTCGTTGAGCATTTTTATTAATAGTTGTCTTTAAATCAATACCGGGTGCTGGTTCAACAAATTGCGATTCATCTTCACCTGTAACGCGTCCAAGCGCATTAGTTACCATAACAGTTCGACCGGGGATTCCAGCCAAATCATTGTTATATCTTTTTTCAAGACCGGTAATTCCAGTTGTATAAAACGGTGCCGCGGCAATAGGTTTATTTGGTTCGCCAACATATCCGAAAAATTGTGAACCAGCAGGACCCAATTCATAGATACGGGAATATCCACTTGCCACACGCAACCCCGGCAGATTTTTTGCCTGGATCTTTGCAAGGCGATTCCAATCGGTATTTTGACTTACCAATACAGGTTGGAATTTGGGTTGTTTTGCGATTTTTTCGCGAATATGTTTTACGCGTTTGTCACGCAAATGCAATTCGTGTGCAACGGTTGTTACCAATTCATCAATATTTTCTGCTTCTTCGGGAATGATGTATATGCGGTAAATCGGTGTGTCGCGGGATATAGGGCTGCCGTCACTGGATAAAATCTTGCCACGCGGTGGCATATTTATTTGAATACGGAATGAATTGTTTTCGCTTTTTTTAAGATAATCACGATAGTTAAAAACCTGCATCTGTAACATGCGTAAAACAAGCACAGATGTTAAAATTGCACCGCTTGATAAAAACAGTGCGCTGCGGCGGTCAAATGTATATGCAACTTCTTTATCTATCATGTTGCACCCCGCGTATTAATCGTGTTATTGGTAAATACAGCACAGTCATCCAAATAAAAATCCAAATCATGCGCGCGAAAGTTGTCCAATTTAAATGTGTAAATTCGAATATAACAAGACCAATTCCAATATACAGCATAAACATATCAATCGAATTAAAATCGCGATGCGTAAAATCAATAAAACTTTGAAAGCCGTTTAATGCATAACACAGCAAATAAATAGATGTCCAATAGCATAACGCCCCAAGATTATAATCAATCAAAAAACAAAACAATAATCCAAATGGTATAAACCATGGAACAGGCCTAATAAATGTGCAATAGAAAATTGGTATAAGCGCAAGAATTCCACCTGGATTCCAAAACGAAATCGATAACCGCCACAAAAAGACAACCGTTAAAAACGGAAATATGTTACGGAAAATTTTTATAACCGTTTGTTTCATTTGTATTCAGATGTTTTGTCAAACTGTAAAACAACCACACGCGATAAAGTGCCAGGTTGTAATACATCGACAGTTGAATTCTTGTTTGTTTTACCAACAAAAATACCGTTTGGTAAAACCCCACTGATGTTGCTTGTAACCAATGTAAGTCCAGGTGCAGATTTAAATTGTGGGTCGCTGAAAAGGCCAATTGTCGGTGTGGAAGAAGCATTGCCAGATAAAAATCCGTAAACCTCATACCCGGCAACATGAACCGCGATGGTTGTATCACTGTCTGTGACGGCACGCACGCGTGCAAAGTTTGATGCGGCATCAATAACCGTTCCGGCAAATTGATTTGATGTTGAAACAACAACCATACCTGGTTTAACCCCATCGTTTAATCCACGATTTATCATAAATGTATTGTGGTGTAATGCGCGGTTTTCGTGAATAACATCTGCAATGACAGTGCGTTGCGGAATTTGTTGTGCAATACCGATTTGGCGCACCAGTGTATCATTTTCACTTATTGCGATATCGCATTTGTGTTTGTATGACAACGCTTCATCAAGACGAACGCGCAGTTCGGCATTTTCGCTGCGTAAAGTGGATAATTCCTGTATGTTGACAATAGTATCACCAATAACGCGTACTGGCCAAGTTATAATATCGCCAACAACATTTGCAACTGGTAACACAATATGTGCCAAACCGTTCATAATGGTATAATCAGGCTTTGCAATCATTATGTATATAAATATGACCGGTAAAGCAGCGGTCGCAATCGCGGATTTTATCAGTGTTACTATCTTGGAAGATGTCGAATTCTGTATCATTAACCCCAGTTTAAACACTAAAAATCGAACATTCAATAAAAACTTGATTTTTTGTTTTATTCTGGCAGAATATAGGCACAACACATGTCCAAAGTGGCAATTGGCTGCCACCAGGATGTAATAAAAAAGAGGTTAAAATGCCAAAATTAAAAACAAAGTCGTACTTGAAAAAGCGCGCATCTATGACTGCAACTGGGAAAATCCGTGTTGCCAGAAATGCTCACAAGAAATTACTGCGTCATAAATCGAAACGTGCAAATAATGCCGGTTCGAAACCACAGTATTTGAACGAAAACATGGTCGGTCAGGCAAAAATCTTGGCCCCGTATGGTTTGAAATAAGTAAAGGGGGCAAATTATGGCAAGAGTAAAACGCGGAACAACCGTTAAACAGAAACATAATAAAATTTTAGCACGTGCCAAGGGTTACCTGGGCCGTCACAGCACAACCTATCGTGCCGCCCGTGAAAAAACAGAAAAAGCGGGTCAGTATGCATATCGCGATCGTCGTGTTAAAAAACGCGAATTTCGTGGTTTGTGGATTGTTCGTATTAATGCTGCGGTACGTTCACATGGACTTACATACAGCCAATTTATGAACGGCTTGAAAAAGTCCGGGATTGAACTTGATCGCAAGGTTTTGGCACAGATGGCATATGATAATGATGCAAACTTCATCAAGTTGGTTGATGCTGCAAAACGATTTAGCGCAAAGGGTGATAAATAAATCCTTGGCGGATCTGTTTTGTTTTGTAATAATAAGACCGTCAATGGACGGTCTTATTTATTTTATAGGCAAGAAGGTATGAATATGCAGGAAAAAATAAAAAACATAAAAACTTTGGATGAATTGCAGGCATTATATACTGCGACATTCGGTAAAAACGGCACGATGACCGCGCGTCTTAAACAGATGAAAGATATGGATAATGAGCAAAGAGCTGCATTAAACCGTGAAAATACCGAATTGCGTGAATTGTTTAAAACGCGCCAGGCAGAAATCGAAAATGATGTAATGATGGCGGCATTAAAGGGCGAAAAATTAGACCCATCATTAAATCCAATGTCTGAAAATCGTGGGACACTGCATCCGGTTACACAAAGTTTGCGTGAAATATCAGCAATTTTGGAATCTTTTGGGTATTCGTTGCGGACCGGACCAGAAGTCGAAGATGATTGGCATAATTTTACTGCATTAAATACGCCGGCACATCACCCTGCCCGTGATATGCAAGATAGTTTCTTTTTGTTAAATGGTAATGTGTTGCGGACACAAACATCTGCTATTCAAATTCGTTCAATGGAACGTGAGGGTGTGCCAATTAAAATTTTCGGTATCGGTGCAACATACCGTAAAGAAATGGATGCAACACATGCACCAATGTTCCGTCAGATAGAAGGTTTGTATGTCGATAAAAATATAACAATGTCTGATTTGATTGCTGATGTTCGTGCATTTTTGTCTGCGTTCTTTGAAATGGAAAATGTTGAGTTGCGTATTCGTCCATCATACTTTCCATTTACCGACCCAAGTATAGAAATTGATATGAAATGGCACGGTGATAAATGGCTGGAAATTATGGGCGCAGGTATGGTTCATCCAAATGTTTTAAAGAATTGTAACATTGACCCAAATAAATACCAAGGTTTCGCATTTGGTTTTGGTTGGGATCGGCTTGCTATGTTGAAATACGGCTTGGACGATATTCGTGAATTTTCGGCGTCTGATGTGCGCTGGTTGAAAAATAGTGGTTTTTAAATTCGGGGGCTTAAGATGAAATGGACATATGATTGGTTGAAAGAATATCTTGATACAAAGTTGTCTGCGGTTGAAATTGGCGACACGCTTACCCGTATTGGGTTGGAAGTTGATGATGTTATAACACCAATATCACCAATTGCGGCAAAAATTGTCGAATGCAAACCGCTTGATGGCAGCGACCATTTGCATGTGTTAATGGTGGACGATGGTTCTAAAGAATTGCGCCAGGTTGTTTGTGGTGCACCAAATGCGCGTGTTGGGCTTGTTTCTGCACTGGCAATCCCTGGGTGTGTGATTGAAGGACACGAAATACAATCGGGTAAATTGCGTGGTGTTTTATCAAATGGCATGATGTGCAGTGAACGTGAATTGGGTATTGGTGATGACCATAGTGGTATTGTTGAATTAAACCCAAAAACAAAATTAGGTTCGCCTGTTTTAGATATGAAAACAGTATTTGAAGCGGGTATTACGCCAAACCGTCCGGACTATTTGTCAGTGCGTGGAATTGCGCGTGATTTAGCGGCAGCGGGCGCTGGAAAGTATATTGGAAAAGAGCCAGTTGAATTAAAATCCGTAAAATCGAAACGTTCTGTGCGTGTTGAAACAGATTTATGTCGTGTATATCGTTTTGCCGAAATTCATGATATTAAAATGGCAAAAAGCAACAATGTAATTGCATCACGTCTTGCGGCCATTGGTATTAATCCAAAAAATGCCGCGATTGATGCAACAAATTATATTTGTTATGACATGGGGCAGCCTATGCACTGTTTTGATGCAGATGAAATTGATGGTGACATCATTGTTCGTATGGCAAAAAATGGTGAAAAGTTTACTGATTTATTTGGTGCCGAACATGAATTGAAAAATACAGATATTGTTATTGCGGACGCATCAGGTGTTTTGGCATTGGCGGGTGTTGTTGGTGGTGCGCGTGCAATGACAAGTGATAAAACAAAAAATATAATTTTGGAATCTGCGTATTTTGATCCGGTGGCGGTGCGAAAAACATCAAAAAGGATTGGTTTATCCACAGATTCTTCATATCGATATGAACGCGGAATTGATCCAACAATGACTGGTCGTGCGTTGTCACTTGCGGCCAAGATTATTATGGATGCATGTGGTGGAAAAATAGTTGGAACAGCGATTTCTGGCAAAAATGATTATAAACCACGAAATATCAAATATTCACCAAGTTTGTTAATGGCAAAAACAGGTATTGATATTGATAAAAAAACACAGGAAAAAATATTAAAGGGTCTTTGCTATCAAATTGATATCAAAAAAGATTCGTGGATTGTTACACCACCAGCGGCGCGTGTTGATGTCGAAATACCGGAAACAGTTATTGCTGATTTAATTCGTATTTATGGATACGATAATATAGCAAAAGCAAACAAGCGCACTAGTGGTGCCATTGCAACAGCGCATGATAATTTTGATATAAAAACAAAAATATTGTTGGCAGCGCGTGGCTTGAACGAATGTCAAAGTTTTGGTTTTGGTAATTCAGCAATTGAAGAATTGTTAACTGATAAGTCGATTATCAAGGTTGCCAATCCAATTGTAAATGATTTAGATACTGTGCGTAATACATTGTTGGAAAACCT
This sequence comes from uncultured Pseudomonadota bacterium, assembly GCA_902787665.1. Classification (GTDB taxonomy): domain Bacteria; phylum Pseudomonadota; class Alphaproteobacteria; order Rs-D84; family Rs-D84; genus Enterousia. The sequence continues at coordinate 5,529 of CADAHF010000009.1, read as the reverse complement.
GCTTATCGCGGTTGCGAATAATGAAAAGCGCGGATATCCAGATTTGAATTTATTTGAATTGGGAACGGTGTTTGATGGTGATGAACCGGGTCGGCAACATACACAAATATGTATTGTTCGCACTGGTGCAATATCGCCAAAGCATTGGCAGAACAGAAATCGCAATGTTGATATTTATGATGTAAAGGCGGACTTGATTGCATTAATGTGCGGTCAAAACTTTACAGTAGGTGCCGATGGTGCGCCAAAATGGGCACATCCGTTCCAATATGGTAAATTGGTTCAGGGTAAAAAGGTTATTGCTGAATTCGGCGCATTACACCCGGCGGTTGCAAAAAAATTACATATAAAAACACCGGTTGTAATCGCAATTGTTGATGATATAAACAATTTGCCAAATGCCTGGAAAATAAAACACGAAACATTAAGTGAATTTCAACCGATAACCCGTGACTTTGCATTTGTTGTGGACGATGACACATTGGCGTCGTCATTAACTGGCGCAGCCATGGCGGCGGATAAACGCATTACAGATGCAACCGTGTTTGATTCGTTCAATATGGGCAACGGCAAAAAATCAATTGCGTTCACAATTACAATTATTCCAACGGAAAATATGTCGGACGCCGAATTGCAGAAATTGCAAGATTCGGTTATCGCAAATGTTGAAAAGAAATGTAATGCGAAGATAAGGGATAAATAGTGATTGACAATATGAAAAACACCGGTGTTTACCGGTGTTTTTTTTATATCTTTTTGTCTTTACATTCGCACCATTTTGCAACTGGGCATTCGGCGCACTTTGGTGCAATTGCACGACATATATATCGGCCGTGTAATACCATTACATGATTTACGATTGAATGGTATTTTTTTGGAATTATTTGTAATAATTTTGCTTCTACTTTTTCAGGTGTGTTTTCCCCCGCCCCGACCCAGCCATAACGATGTGCATTGCGAAAGACATGTGTATCAACACCAATATTCGGGGCGCCCCATAAGACATTCATAACAACATTTGCGGTCTTTTGCCCAATACCAGACAGTTTCATCAATTCATCACGATTATGATATTTTTGCGGAAATTTCCAATCGGCGCGATCACACAGTCCAGATAATTCTTGGGATAAATTGTAAATAGACTTTGCCTTGTTATTAAAAAACGAAATTTGTGAAATATATTTCTTTATCCCATCAACCCCCAGTGCCGCCATTTTTTCGGGTGTTGGGGCGACCGCAAATAAACTTGGCGTAACCTCGTTCACCTTTTTATCTGTTGCCTGGGCGGACAGTATTACCGCCACTGCAAATGTAAATTCGTTCGTTGAATATAATTCCGAACGAATTTCCATATTGATGGTTTTTGGAACAACACTAAAATATTTTTCTGGTGTTATCATTACGCCTTTTCAATTTTAATAGACAATGCATAACCTTCAATTTCAGTATTATGTTCGCCGTCGCCAGTTTCCATTTCACGAATCAATGCGTCTGACATAATGCGTTTCTTGTGTGATTCAATTGCCATGCTAAGGGCGGGGTCGGCATTATATGTCATTTTGATTCGATCAGAAACGTCTAAACCAATTGCCTTACGCGTGTCTTGGATAAAGCGCAGTGTATCGTTAGCCAAACCTTCGGCAACTAATTCAGCATTTGTTTCGGTGTTCAATACAACAACCGCAGTATTGTCTGGTAATGCCGCGCCGGTTACGCCATCGCGCAATGTTAAGCGATTCTCAAATTCATCAGCGTTCAATGTGTATTCGCCAACAATCAATTTGTCGCCATCAATTTTGTATTCACCCTTCTTGACAGCTGGAATAATGGTGCTTAATGCGCCACCAATACGTGCTCCAATTTTTGGTGTGATTAGATATACAAAACTGTCTGCAAATTCAGTCGTTGTGGATGCAAACTTAACATTTTTCACATTTAATTCATCTGCGATAATATCTGCGTATTCATATAAATCTGTGCCAGCCACCGTCATGTCAGCCAATGGCAGACGATTACGCATTTTATATTGTTCGCGCAATTTATTACCCACAGATACAACCATTTGCACACGACGCATGTTATTTACGATTTGTTCATCAACATCACTCGCTGTTGGGAAATCTGTTAAGTGAACAGATTCAGCCCCCGTCAAATTCTTATAAATGTATTCACTTATAAACGGTGCAAATGGTGCCAAGCACCGACACAGTGTTGTAAGCACCACATACAATGTATTAAATGCTGTTTGATCTTCGTCCCAGAAACGCGTGCGTGAACGACGAATGTACCAGTTGTTAAGAACGTCCAAGAATCTTACAAATTCCTTGATCGCGATATCTGGTTTGTATTCGTCCAATGCGTTGCCAACCGTTTTTATCAACACATTTAATTCAGCCAAAATGTATTTATCCAATGTGTTTTCCGAAGATGCGTCATCACTTGCGGTAATGTTGCCAGCATTGGCATACAGCGTAAAGAAGTGATACGCATTCCAAAGTGGCGTAAGAATCGTTTTAATTGTTTCATTAAACACATTACCGTTTTTATCAACCGGCACAGGTTCTGCTTTCAAGAAAGTGCTGCCTTGGATAAACAAGCGGATTGCGTCTGCACCGAAGGCCTCAAGTTGTTCTGCTGGGTCAACAAAATTATGTAATGATTTGGAAAACTTGCGTTTGTTTTCATCAACAATCATACCGTTGGCAGAAACAACACGAAATGCAGGCTTGTCAAACAGTGCGACCGCCATAACCATCAGTGAATAGAACCAACCACGTGTTTGATCTTGACCTTCGATAATATAATCGGCGGGGAAATTTGCTTCAAATTTATCCTTGTTTTCAAATGGGTAATGCAGTGATGCAAACGGCATAGAACCCGATTCCACCCAACAATCTAAAACATCACTTATGCGTTTCCAACCGTCTTTTTCCAATTTGTCCAGTGTTGGACGATGCAGGTCGTCAATTTTCACACCAAAGAATTCTTCCAATTCGGCGATTGAACCAAATATTTTGTATTCACCATTTCGTTCCCAAATTGGCAACGGAACACCCCAGAAACGATTGCGCGAAATGCCCCATGAACGTGCATTTTCAATCCATGACATAAAACGATTGCCGGCCGATGTCCATGTTGTTTCGTTTTTTGTTATTTCAACCAAGCGTTCACGAATTTTTGGAACATCAATATACCATGCGTCTGTTGCACGATAGATTAATTTTTCATGACTGCGTGGACCAAATGGGTAACTGTGTTTATGTTGTGATTTTTGAACCAGGCGACCGGTTTGTTTTAACCAATCAATGATTTTAGGATTGGCTTCAAATATATTCATGCCCGCCCAATCTGTAACAGTTGTATCAAAACAACCATAATCATCAACATTTAAAATAATTGGGAATTGTGCATCGGTTGCGCGTGCAGCAATATAGTCATCTTCACCAAATGCTGGTGCGATATGAACGATACCAGTGCCATCACCGTCAGATACATAATCTGCCCCGATTACAGTGTGCAAAGTTTTATATTCGTTGTGCATAGATTTGTAATAATCAAACAACGGTTCGTAATGCAGACCAATTAAATCAGAACCCATTACTGTCCCAAGGTTTTCTGATTCAGCAAAAATCTTTTCGTATGTTTTCAGGCGTGATTCTGCCAACACATACACATGACCATCATTATGTTTCATACGAACATATTTCATATTTGGATTAACCGCCAATGCAGAATTTGCTGGCAATGTCCATGGTGTTGTTGTCCATGCAATTACGCGGTCACCATTTTCTAATTCAAACCAAACGGTAACAGTGTCATCAACAATGTCTTGATATTCACTTGATGCTTCAGAATTGGACAAAACAGTTCCTAATTTCCAATCGTATGGATTAACCTTGAAATCTTTATACAACAAACCCTTGTCATATAATTGTTTCAGTGCCCAAATTACCGATTCCATATAATTCTTGTCCATGGTGCGATAACCGTAATTATCACCACCATCAACCCAACGACCAATGCGTTCAATATATTGCAACCATTCGTTTGTGTATGTCATAACATCGTTTTTGCACATATCGCAAAACGCGGCGATACCGTCGCTGGCAACAATATCTTTGGCTGATTTGCCCTGTTTTTTTTCAACGCTGTTTTCGGCTGGCAACCCATGGCAATCCCAACCTAATTCGCGCATCACATGTTTCCCACGCATTGTTTGATAACGTGAAACCATATCTTTAATTGACGATACGCCCAAATGTCCCCAGTGTGGCAGACCGTTTCCAAAAGGGGGACCGTCATAGAAAGAAAACGGATGACCCAATTTGGTGCGATTTAATGATTTATGAAAAGTATCATCATTGCGCCAAAATGCGATTATTTCGCGCTCCATTTCCGGAAAGTTTGCTTTTGTTTCTGTCTTTGGATATGCCATGTCTTTATCCTTTTTATAAAAAACGGGCGCTTTGTGCGCCCCAGCCACCGCCAAAGCGCAGCGCTGAGTTTATTTAATAATAATTATCGTTTTTGTATTCATTTTGTTTCTTTGTATGTGGTGCCGGTGATAGGACTTGAACCTACGACCCCCTCATTACGAATGAGATGCTCTACCAGCTGAGCTACACCGGCGCTGAGCGTAGTTTAACCCAAGATTTTCACAATTTCCAGCATTAAATTCGGCTTTTTTAGGTTTTTTATCATCTGGTAATGATTGTGTTGGGGATGTTAATGTTGTTATGTTTGTGGGGGCGAAATGCATACATATCTTGTCGTTTATGGAATTATGATAATCAAACTTGTTATTGCGATTGCTGCCGCCGTTATTTTTATGCGTTTTTTTACCCCGTCTGGAACATTAAAACAGATGACACCACTGGCGGTTATAATAAACTTTCTGTTAAGTGCAATTTTGTCGGACTTTATTTTGAATCGAAACATTGATTTACCGGAATTTTTCATTGTTATATTTATCTATGGTGCGCTGATAAGTATTCTTAATCGCTTTGCGATTTATACCGACATTGGACATCGTATTTTTATTGGTGACCCCCAGGTGATTATCCAAAACGGGCAAATAAATGTTGATAAAATTGAAAAATTAAAGATATCTGCACGTGATTTAGCAGTTGCGATGCGCCAACATCATATACATTCGCTGCGCGAAGTCGAAATGGCACAAATTGAACCAAACGGTGAAATGACATTTGTGAAAAAAGGCGATAAAAAGTATTCGGTTGTTGTGATTGATAATGGTGATATTGATACAGATGCATTACAAAAAATAAATCGATCTGAAAAATGGCTGCGCAAAGAGTTGCGAAAAAAGAAAATAAAAAATATAGACGATATCTTTGTCGCACAGTGGAACAACGGCAAATTACAGATCGTGAAAAAAGAAGAAGAAAAAGAACAGAACAAGAAATAAAAACACGCAATTTTACCCTGCCCCCTTGTGGGGCGGGATAGATTTTCACAACATTTTTAATGTTGATGAAAATCTTGGGTGGGGGTAAAATTGAACCATGACAA
>CADAHF010000008.1 GCA_902787665.1 uncultured Pseudomonadota bacterium | reverse complement strand
GTATTTACTGCAAACATCCTGCGTGGCAAAAACAAACCAACATGGACACCAAATATGGATTGTGGCGACCATGTTATTATTATCAATGCTGACAAAGTCGCTTTGACTGGTAAAAAAGCAGACAAAACAAAATTCTTTTGGCATTCACTGTGGACTGGTTCAACCAAAGAACGCACATTGGGTCAAATGCGCGAAGAAAAGCCAGTTAAACTTGTCACTAACGCGGTAAAGCGCATGATGGGTCGCCGCACAGCAGTTGCTTTGGCAAACCAAAGATTAACTAAACTGCATGTGTATGCTGGTGTAGAGCACAAACATGCCGCACAAAATCCAATCGTTATTGATTTTGCATCATTGAATCGTAAAAATAAAAGGGGTGAATAATGGCTGAAGCAAAGAAAACTGCGGCAACAACAAAGAAAGCAACCGCAACAAAAGCAACAGCGACCAAGGCCGCTGTGGCAAAAACAGTTAAGAAAGAAGCCCCTGCGAAAAAGCCGGCAGCCGCTGCTGCAAAAACACCGGCATCGTCTGTAAAATTGTCTGGTGCAACATACGCAACCGGAAAACGTAAAGATTCCGTCGCACGTGTTTATTTGGTTCCAGGCAAGGGCAACATCACTGTCAATGGTGTTGAAATGGTTAAATATTTCCGTCGTCCAGTGTTGCAAATGATTATTGCACAACCATTTGGCATCACAAAACGCGAAACGGCATATGATGCTGTTTGCATGGTGATGGGCGGTGGTTTGTCAGGTCAGGCCGGTGCAGTCAAACACGGTATTTCCAAAGCATTGGAAAAAGCAGAACCAGATTTACGCAAAGTGCTGAAATCTGCTGGATTCTTGACTCGTGATAGCCGTGTTGTTGAACGTAAACACTATGGTGTTCGCAAAGCACGTCGTTCGACTCAGTTCTCTAAACGTTAAGTTTGGAAAACGAAAAATTATACCCGTCGCCAAGACGGGTATTTTTTTGGAATTTTTTCTTGAACACATACGGGGTTTTCGGTATTCTGTCTAACATCATGAAACAAGATAATGTTCCATCTTTTATAATCAAAAAACATCCAAAAGCCGATATTAAATTTATCGGTTCGGGGTCTGATTCTGATGCTTATAAAATCGGCAACCATATCATTCGTATCCCGCACGCAAATTCAACTGAATTGTATTTACGCGAAGCGGCAATTTGCAGTGCTATTTCACAAGATATCTCTTTTCAGATACCAAACATTTCTGTCCACAAAGAAAAAGACGGCACATTATGGGCAGAACATGAAATGATTATGGGCGAAAAATGGTCATGGCATAAATATATGTGCCACCCGAAACGCATGCATAATTTAGGGCGATCGTTGGCACGATTTATGGCGGAATTGCACAGCGTTGACACACGCAAAATACCGGCAAAACATCGTAAATCTGTACCATATATGCCGTTTAATACCGTTGCACCTTTTTTGGCAAAGTTCTTAAGCGACCATCAAATGCAGTTTTTTAAAAAGCACTATGAAAAGATTTTGGCATATCCAGTAAAGAAATCTGACATGGTTTTGGTTCATTTGGGAATTAAAGGGCCAAATTCCGTAGCTGACAAAGACGGCAATTTGGTTGGTGTGTTTGATTTCTGCAATGCCGGCATATATGAACGGGAACGCGATATGGTTTTAATTGCGATAATGGCACCGAATTCATTATGGCGGATTTTTGCCCGTGAATATAAACAGCTAACTGGTATAAAGCCAAACAAGAAACGCATTATTGATCTGGCAAAGATTGAATTTTTATGGGCAAAACGTTGGATTCGCGGTGACGGACAAATTCAGCCCGCCGGCGATCGGTTTATGTTGAAAAACATTGGTGCTGCAATGGCACATTTTCACCACTTGCCATACCAATTCAAATGGTTGTGGTATTATGCAATAAAACTTAAGCGACACATCTAAGTTTATGTTGAAATTTCCAAAAAACACGTGTATAGTTGCGGGGCAATTATATCTTATAAAAGGTGTTTCATATGTTCAAAAAAGAAAAAATCAAAGATTTACACTATACGATTAATGGCGTTATTCCTGCTGATACTATCCAGGCGGCCGCCGATGAAATCTTAACAGAATATGGCAAAAAGACAAAAATGCCGGGGTTCCGTCCGGGACATATTCCATTGTCTGTATTGCGTCAAAAATTTAACCCATCAGCATTGTCCGAAGCAATCGACAAATTGATGAATGCTGATTTGGATACGTATGTTGCGGATAAAAAAATCCGTCTTGCTGGCGCACCAAAGGCCGACTTGGCTGGATGGGAAATTGGTAAAGATGCCGAATACACCCTTGATTTCGATGTTTTGCCAACATTACCAGAAATTGATTTGGAAAAAATTACTGTTACCAAAAAAGTAACTACTTTGGACGAAAAAGAAGTTGAAAAATCAATTGAAAACATCCGTAAATCTCGCAGCACAGCCGAAAAACAAGACGAAAAATACAAGGCCAAAGACGGCGATACCGCGGTTATTGATTTCAAAGGTTTTCTTGGCGACGAAGCATTTGAAGGCGGTGCAGCGGAAAAACATCATCTTGTATTGGGTTCTGGCGCATTTATCCCAGGATTCGAAGACCAAATTATCGGTCACAAAGCAGGCGATAAGTTTGATGTAAATGTCAAATTCCCAGCCGATTATCATGCTGAAAACTTGGCGGGTAAAGACGCACGGTTCGAAGTTTTGGTCCACGAAGTTCGCAAGCATGTTTTGCCTGAATTAAATGACGAATTGGCAAAAACAGTTGGCCATGAATCTGTGGAAAAATTGCGTGAACATATCCGTAAATTGTTGAATGAACAATATGATGAAGCCGCAAAACGCGATATGCGTAATGAATTGCTGGAAGTTTTGGCTGACAAAGTCAAACTTGATTTACCAGAAATCTTGGTTGAACAAGAATATAATATGGCAAAGCAAGAAAACGAACACAAAAATGCCGAACATGGCCATGAACACAAATGGGACGAAAAAGCAGAACGCAAGGAAGCGGAACGCCGCGTTAAATTGGGCTTGATTTTGGCAGAATGGGGCACGCAGCACAAAGTCGAAGTAACCCGTGATGATTTACAACAGGCCGTTTGGGCGGAAGCATCGCGTTATCCAAACCCGCAACAAGTGTTCGAATTTTATAACAAAAATCAAAACGCGTTGGCAATGTTGCGCGGTATGATTTTTGAACGCAAAGCGTTGGATGCAATGTTGGAACATGTAAAAACAAAAGAAAAGTCGGTTAAACCCGAAGAATTGTTTCAGCAAGCCGATGTTCATTAACTAATATCCACAGGGTCCGCAGATGCGGACCTTGGTGTTTTAATTTCCGAACGGAGAGGGCGGGCAAACAGAGTGAAAAGCATAAGGAAAGCACGTCATGAAAGCATATCTTGATATTTTACAAAACGTTTTAGACAACGGTGAATGGTCTGACAATCGTACGGGTATTAAAACACTGCGTATTCCAACGGGCGCAACATTTGAACACAATATGGAAAATGGGTTTCCATTGATAACGACAAAAAAAATGGGACTTAAAAACATCGCAACTGAATTGGAATTCTTTATCCACGGAATTACGGACAAAAAATGGCTGCAAGAACATGGTTGTCATATTTGGGACGAATGGTCAAATCCAACAAAATGGAAACTGCTGTATGACGATTTTACAGCCGTTTTAAAACAGCACGGATACAATATACAAGATACAAAAGTAACAAAACCACTGTTGGAATATTCAATGAGTATTGAACGCGACTTGGGGCCAATCTATGGTTGGCAATGGCGTCATTTCGGTGGAAAATATAAGTTTAATGCCAAAGAAATCGACAAAAATCCAACAAATAACGTCGCACATCTGACCAGTGTCGGTGTTGACCAATTGGCAAACGCAATTAACGAAATAAAAACAAATCCAACAAATCGTCGCATTATCGTTAATGCATGGAACCCAGCTGATATGAGACAAATGGCGTTGCCACCATGCCACGTTATGCACCAAGTACTTGTCCACAATGGCAAATTACATTTAATTTGGACACAACGTTCATGTGATATGTTCTTGGGAATTCCATATAACATTGCGTCATATGCATTGTTATTATTGTTGTATGCCAAGGAAGCAGGCTTGAAACCTGGCATACTGAAGGGTGAATTACACGATGTCCATATTTATGAAAACCATATTGACCAGGTAAAAACACAATTACAACGCGAGCCAAAACCATTACCAACGGTTGAAATACCAAACAACAATTGGACTGGCATGTTAAATTGGCATGCAGATAAAGGTTTCATATTAAAGAACTATATCTGCCATGAAAAATTGACTGGCGACGTTGCGCGATAATAAACGCCCGTAAAATCGGGCGTTTTTCTTTGATTTTTGCTTGCATTTTACAAAAACCACATATATAATACGTCTGCTTTTGCGGGTGGGCGCAATTGCAATCCGATTAACCCCACAAGACCTTTGCCTTTTCTAGAGTTTGGCAAACGGCAAGCTTTGTTGATTTTTCATATGAAAGATTTATCCAAAGATTTATTTAATCCTATCGCAAACGAAGATTTCGTCCAGATGTTTGATAAAAACTATGGCGCACAAGAAACCTTGCAGGGCTATGCAACTAAGGGAACTGTGAAAGATATTCGTGGCGATTTTGCTTTTGTGGATGTTGGTCTTAAATCCGAAGGTCGCATTCCATTAAAAGAATTTGGTGCATCGGTTCCATCCGTTGGCGATATTATTGATGTTTTTGTTGAACGTTATGAATCTCGCGAAGGAACGGCTGTTCTGTCTTATGCCAAAGCACGTGCTGAAAAAGCATGGAAAGATTTGGAAAAGACCGTTGCCGAAGGTATTGATCCCGAGGGTACAATTATCGATGTCGTTCGTGGCGGATTCACTGTTGATATCAATGGTGTATTTGCATTTATGCCATCGTCACAGGTCGACCACAAACCTGTTCGTGATGCAAAATCATTAATTGGTTTGAAAGACAAATTCCGCGTTTTGAAAATGGATGCATTGCGCACAAACGCAATTGTTTCCCGTCGCGCGATTCAATCTGATGCAATTGCTGCACAACAGGCCGAGGCGATGAAGAACATTGAATTGGGTGCTGTTGTTGAAGGAACAGTCAAGAACATTACTGATTACGGTGTGTTTGTTGATTTGGGCGGAATTGATGGTTTGTTGCACGTTACAGATTTGTCTTGGAAACGCGTCAACCATCCTCGCGAATTGGTTCATGTTGGCGAAAAAATCAAAGTCAAAGTTATCCAATTCGATCCTGAATCTCATCGTATTTCATTGGGTGCAAAACAATTGGAAGAAGACCCATGGGAAACAGCATCGCGCGCATTCAATGTTGGCGATACTGTGACTGGCAAAGTTTCTTCAATTACCGATTATGGTGCATTCATTGATTTGGGCAACAATATTGAAGGCTTGGTCCACATGTCCGAATTGTCTTGGACAAACAAAAACATCCACCCAAGCAAAGTTTTGCAAGCAGGTCAGGAAGTTAATGTTGTTGTATTGGATATTGACCAAGAAAAACGCCGCATATCATTGGGTTATAAGCAATTACAACCAAATCCATGGAAGGAATTTGCTGAAACACACAATGTTGGCGATGTTGTGACCGGCCCGATTAAGAACACAACCGAATTTGGTTTGTTCGTTGCGTTGACACCAGATTTAGACGGTATGGTTCACATTTCCGACTTGTCTTGGAACAAACTGGACGAAGAAGAATTGAAAAAATTCGTTCGCGGCCAGGAAGTTACCGCAAAGATTTTGGATATCAATCCGGAAAAAGAACGCGTTACATTGGGTATTAAACAATTGACCGAAAGCGCGGAAAACAACGCTGTGTCCGTTAAAAAGGGCGCCGTTGTTTCTGGAACAGTTTCCGAAATCACACCAGACGAATTGATTGTTGCACTTGCGGGTGATGCCAAGGGTATTATCCGCCGCACAGATTTGTCTCGTGAAAAAGCAGAACAAGACACATCGCGTTTCCATGTCGGTGATACAGTCGAAGCATCTGTTGTTTCCGTTGAAAACAACACTGTTAAACTGTCTATCCGCGCGTTACAGGTGACGTTGGAAAAGCAGGCGGTCAAAGAATTCGCCAATGAATCAGATTCTGGTTCAGTTTTGGGCGACATCTTGGGTGCTGCAATCGAAAACAGCAAAAAATAAAAAACGGGCTTCGGCCCGTTTTTTTAAAGTTCAAATTTCAAATTGCAAAGTGCAAATAATGTGTGTCGGCGTCCAGCCGACACTGCTTTATTATATTTGAACTATGAACTTTGCACTTTGAACTTTTTATGTTATACTCTTTGCCAGACCAAGGAGAATATATAATGAAACATACAATGATTGTTATGATGGGCGGCCAGGGCGCAGGCAAGGGCAGCATCGCCAGCATTATGAAAACCGAACACGAATATAAACATATTGAAAGTGGCGCTTTGTTTCGCGCATTACCAGCCGATTCTGAAATTGCAAAAATTATGGCACGTGGCGAATTGGTTCCAGACAGCGAATTGTTCAAATTAATGGATTCACAAATTACCGATGATTCAGATATTATTTTGGACGGTTTTCCGCGCACGTTGGCTCAGGCACAATGGCTGGTGGAACAATATGCCGACAAATTTAATATTCATGTTCTGTATCTAGATTTAAGCGAAGAATTAATGTTATTCCGTATTAACAAACGCATTAATGAGGGTGGCGGACGTGCAGACGATGCAGACAATGCCGCGGTTCGCCGTCGTTTGGACACATTCTGGAAAATAACAGTACCAGCAATTGAATGGTTACGCACCGCACCAGGTATAAAATTCAGTGATATTGATGCATCCCAGGATATTGACGGCAATATGCAACAAGTTCATGCTGTATTAAATTAAAAAACGCCCAAACGGGCGTTTTTTTAATGTCTGCGTCCTTGGACAAAACCAAGCGCCGCATATCCAATCAACAACGCAATAATCATTATAAATATAATTACTGCAAACCAGTCATATTCCGCGAACGGCAATTTCATATTCATACCATAATAGCCGACCACAATCGTTGGAACAATCAAAATAATATTCCACAGTGTTAATCGGTTAATGTATCGGTTAGAATCCATATTAATAACACTTTCAAATGTTTCCTTTATCGCTTTCAGCATTTTGCTGTACGATGTCACGACTTCGGTTGCCTGGGCTAATTCAATACGCGCATCTTCGGCCAATTCTTCAGCGTCATCTGTTTTAACAAAACCACGCAACTTATCCAATTTATCCATCACAGAAATATTACCCTTAATCCCAGCCATATACAGTGTGTAACTGTTTTCTACATCCAACAACGACAACAATTCTTGTTTACGAATGCGTTCTGTTAATGCATTTTTTGCCCGCATCACACGTTTGTTTAATTCTTTTAATGAACGCAAATACGATTCGGCAATATAATAGATGATATTCAAAATAAATTCTTCGCGCGTTGATTTTTCATCTTTCTTTATTTTGTCCAACAAATCGCAACGTTTACGACAAACTGTAATAACATTGTCGCGCGAATAAATTATAGACAATGGTTCGGTATGCCATGTCGTTTCAATTTCGCGATTTACGATTGGAAATCGAACAATTATAACCTTGTAATCGTCTTCGATTTCAAAGCGCGGTTGTTCATCTGGATCAAGAATATCAGATATTGTATCTTCATCAATCTTGTATTCTTGCTGTAATCTTTCGAAATCCTCGTGATCTGGGTTTCCAACATTAACCCAAGAGAATGTTTTTAACTTTTCTGTATCAAACATAGCCATTCTCCTTTGCTATATACCGTTTTGCGTGTCGAAAATTCTAAACAACAAAAAACAAAAAAGCAAACATTTTAGACAAGAACAAAAATCATTAAAAATCTTAATTATTTTATTGCATAATGATTTTGTTTTCTGTTATAGTGTAAACATAGACAAAGGAGTAACATATGAAAAAAACAATTATAGCTGTTGCAATGGCAGCATTTATATCAACTGGGGCAATTGCAAAACCAATGCCACACAATGCGCCCAAACCACATAACGCCCACCAGGTTCACATGGTAAGTCATGCACATAAGCCGGCGCCACACAAACACCACCACAGTCCAACACCGGTTGTTGTACACCATCATCATAATCATGCAGATTTTGGCGATGTGTTAATAGCATTTGCAATTCTTGCGACAGCACTGTAAATTAAACCGCCCAAACGGGCGGTTTTTATTTATTCACACATTGTGTTAACCACATATCATGAAATTTAACTTGTGCGTCTGTATGGAACCAATGTTCACCGTTTTTCATAACTGTAACAACAGCACCAGTATTCTTTACAAATTTAGAAATTGTTTCAAATGGAATAAGAATGTCTTTTTCACCATACAAAATGTCCGTTGGCGTTTTCCATATAATTGGGTGTTCACGAACATATGTCAAATACTCCCATGACAGTGGTTCACCCCATGTTTCCAATTGAATGATTTTTCTGTCAGCCAGTTCTGATTCACTTATATTTGACCAGTGCATTAAATCAAGAATCAATCGTTCCATATCAACCACTGGCGAAATAAAATAGGCATGTTCTATACCAACATCGCTTAATGCATTCATAGCAAAATATGCACCAATACTGTTGGCAACAATGCTTATGCTGTCATACTTTTTTGCAAACCAACGATATGCCGACAAAATATCTTCGCGTGCATTCCACGGATTGTCACCGCGATAATCAACACCGATAACATCAGCATCTGGGAAAAATGGCTTGTAATATTCTGCCTCGTCTGCAGAGCCACCCTTGCCATGAAGATACAAAATTGCTTTTTTCATATATGATTATTGTATATTTATTTATGGTCGGGGCAACAGGAATTGAACCTGCGACCCCTTGCACCCCATGCAAGTACTCTACCAGGCTGAGCTATGCCCCGACATGCCAAATATACTAAACCAGCATTTACCGAAACACAAATATTTTTTCAGGTATTCATACATATTGTTGGGGTGCAGCGATAGGTGTAAAATATGCTTGTCCGGACAAAAAGTTTTTATAACAAACAAAAAGGAGAAATATATGTGTAAAATGGAACATGGCAAAGGTTGCAAATGCAAACAGTGCAGTGGTATCGCCGCTGGACACGATCACGAAAAGGCACATCCAAACAAACCTGAAAAATGTGATAAGTAAAAAGCCGCCCAAACGGGCGGTTTTCTTTTATACCTAAGCACCAGCTACTAACACTAACCATTAATAAAATTTTCTGCTTGCACGAATCGGAAAAAAATGTCTAGTATTCGCATAGATATAAACCAAGGAAGGACATACTATGATTGCAGGTATTGGAATCGATTTGGTTGAATGCAACCGTTTTCTTGATTGGTCTGCATTTAAAAAACAGCGCGTTTTTACCAAGAAAGAATTGGAATATGCCGACAACGACAACGCAAATGCAGAAAAACATTTGGCAAATTGCTGGGCCGCGCGTGAAGCATGCCTTAAAGCTCTTGGCTTGGGATTCGGCGAAGACATAGCTTTTTCCGATGTATCATTGGTTCATAACGATGCTGGGTGTCCGGAATTATTGCTTGCTGGTGGTGCAAAGTCAGCGCTAAAAGAATTGACTGGCACAAATGCAAAAATCCATGTATCAATTACAGACCAGGGCGAATATTCCGCTGCTGTCGTAATAATTGAAAAATTAGATTAATTTAAAACGATTAAAAAACCGCCCGAAAGGGCGGTTTTTATTTACACTTTAATTTCCTGCAGGCGGAAAACACTCAACCGAATTACAACACATAAATCCGTCTTCGGTATATGTATATGATTCGCCAGGGCAACAACCCAAACTGTCTGGGGCCGCGCCACCTTCACAGACAGATTCGATTTCTTCGGTATCATAATCTTCTGCTGCAACAAACATTTGTTCGTTTTGCGAAACATTGTATCCAGGCTTGCTGGCCATTACTTCTGCTTCCGTTGGAATACGGGCGACCTCTGGTTCATACGCCACAACTGGTTCAGGTGTGATAAACGGGGATTCGTCACTGCCTTCGATAATTGGTTCAGGTTCTGGCTCTGGTTCAACAATCGGTTCTGGTTCAATAACAACAGGGGCTTGTTCTATAACCACCACTGGTTCAGGTTCAACAACCGCAGGTTCTTCAACCGCAACAACATTAACACTTGCCACAAATGGTGTTGGGGTTTCTGTAACCATCACCACAGGTTCCGCGACAACTGGTTGTTGGGCCACCAAATCTGGCGTTACAGCCATCTCTGGTGCAGGCATCACCAAATCAGGCACATTTTCAGCCGTTGTTTTTTGATATATCCACAATGTACCGATTGACAATATAATCAGCAACACAAGCATTATGTAATACATCAATGTTGATTTTTGCGTTTTTTGATTCACTGGTGCAATATTGTTAGTCACAGGCGACAATGGTCTTGCTGCAGAAATCGGCGCAATTGGCATTGGTGTTTCAACTGGTTCTGGTTCTAGTTTTGGTGTTTCTGTAACTGGTTGTAGTTGCGACACAATTGGTTCTTCGTCTGGTTCAGTCACAGGTGTCAAACTGTCCAACACAGGCGCAACAGGTTCTGTCTGTTGTTTTTCTGTGGCCACATCCACATCGTCACGCACAGGCGGCGTAAACGACAACGGGGCAGGCGCCAATTCTTCATCGTCATCGACATCAGATGTAATCAATTTCTCGTTCGGCTTTGGCAATTCCGTTGACGCAAAATCAATTGGTTTAAACGCGATTGAATCGTCAAGGTTTTCAGGATCCTTGTCAAACAATGGTTTTACTTCTTCATCTTCTTCATCTTCTTCATATTCTGTTTCTTTCACATCTGGTTCATCACGCACCGCAACCGGTTGTGGTTTTTGAACAACGGGCATCGATGGCTTTCTTTTTGTTGGTCTGTTCGGCACATCACGCGCCAAAATTGCACGCGCTATTTCCGCATCATCTTCGGCACTAGCAAGTCGTCGCTGGGCGCTAACCACACGTTTTTTAGCACGATTTAACTTTTCATTGGTTGCGTCAATTTGCGCCTCGGTCTTTAAGATTTTTGCGGCAGACGCCTTGGTCGGCTCACGACCAATATCACCGCGTTGTTTAGTTAAACGGTTACGCAATTCTTTAATTTTTGCACGCAGTTCATTTATTGTTTCATTTGTGCGTTCAATTGTTTCCTGGGATTTGTTTATTGTTTCTTCGGCAGCACTCAATCGTTCTGTCGCAGAACGACGCACAGACATAGCACGGAATTGCGCAAGATTTTCCAACGCATCTTCCAGATCATCGTCCGCATCGTATGCACCAATCAAATCTGCATACACGTCCAAACCACCATATTCGATATCCAGTTTTTGGTATTTATTGTCGCGTTTTGGTCGAACGGTTTCCAAATCAACATGATAATCGTTTGCCAAAACATCGTCCCATTTGCGACCATCAAACGAATCGATTACAAGCAGAACATTTGGTTTGTCCGCATTTATCGTTTCATCCAACACAAACACCAGTTTATGTGACACATCACGGTAAGCACGAATTGTATTACCAGCGATTTCATAATCTGTTGGTATCAAAGAAAAGCTCTCTCTCGCACGTGGCATGGTGGACCCCCGTTGTTATTGTTTCTTTTTTGGTGGTGTAAATTGATACGCCAATCTGCAGTGTTCATAGCAATATGGTTTGCCAGTAAACACCGTTTTCCCACAAAAATGGAAATTTTCAGAATCAGGATCGCCAATCGGCCAACGACATTGGTTTGGCTTTAAGTTCGCCATTTCCAACGAATGTTGAATAATACGCTGATGCATTGCCAAATTCTTGGCAGATGTTTTTGACGACGACTTTGTTTCTTTGACAGCCGGCTTAACACTTTCCTTTTTTGCAGCTGTTGTTTTTGCTGGCTTGGGTGCAACAGTTATTTTCTTTGCTGGTGTTTTTGCAACCGGTTTTTTAACCCCAGATTTTGCTTTTGGCGCAACAGTACTAGTCGTCTTTTTGCGCACAGGCGCATCTTTATCAACAGAACCCGCCTTGGCGTTCCAACCCAAACGATTTAATTTACCAACAACGGCATTTTTTGACATACCCAAACGCCGACCAATTTCAGATGTGGACAGTCCTTTTCCCACCAGAGCTTTTAACTTTTTTAACGCGGTATTATCCCAACCTTTACTCATTTTAAAATCCTTGCTAGTATTTGTTATAAGTTAAGTGTATCATAGTTCCGATTCGAAAGGCAAGGGAGAAAAATATGATTTTTTATTTATTTTGGTTGACCATTTTTGCCACTGCAGTCGTATGTGCATACAAGATTTCCGCTTCAGATTTCCGCCGACGCATTATTCCAGACGTATATTTGTGTCCACTGTTTTTGATTGGTTTAATAACAACCACATTTTTTCCGTATTGGTTTGTTGATACAGCAAGTTGTGTAATTGGTGCGGTGTTTGGTTATGCATTGGGCGCGATTGTCGGCATAATTTTCGAACAAATTATTAACAATAAGAACAAAAAAGCACCCGCACCAATTGGCATGGGCGATATCAAATTGCTAGCAACTGGCGGCATATGGTTGGGCACAAACGGATTAGCAATTGCATTGATTGTTTCGTGCATCATTGGCGGAATATGGGGGACACTTAAAAAGCAGCGGTTTATTCCATTTGCACCATTCTTTATAATCGGCGCAATTTTGGCTTTAATTACAATGACTTTTTTGTTATAATAACACATACAGGGATAAGGGATGGGGATGAAAAATCATTTATTTTTCTTAAGCGCAATATTTGGCGTCGTTGTTGCTTCGCCTGGAATCGCAGCGGTTAGCTCATTAAACACCGGGGGCAGCAATATCCGTCCAATATCACAATACGGACTTATACAAAATGTCCAAGATTATTCATCAAATCCGTTTTGGACTAAAAACAGTCCATACAATCAGAAATTTCCACAGGCCGTATATGTTCAGGGTCCCGAATTAAATACTGCCGATTGTCAGGGGACCGTTGGCGCATTAATTTCGTCATATTGTTCATCAAACAATAATTGTGTTGGTATGATGTTGTCTGATGTTCGCCCGATTATAATGTTACAATTATCGCGTATGCCGGGCCATAATTATGCTAGTTCGTGTTCCGGATTTATTGATTCTGAATTTGATTCTTATGTTGAACGGTATTCGCCGGCAATTCCAACAACGGCAATATCTTTCCCTGGCGCAACTGATGCCAACCCGAATTATAATGCAACTGAATTCAAATTGGAAAACCCATACGAAAAAAAGAACAGCACCTGGAACGGTGAAGAGTGGCAAAAAGAAAAAAAAGAACGCAGCAAAGAATTGGACGAATTGCAGTCAATGAACGGTGCGGGAAATGAACAATTATATAAATCTGAATTTCCAACAACATTCGCAGATTTGTCTTTTACGGAACGCATGGATGTAAAAACGGCGGGATACGAACCATTTAAAGACAGCGCGTTTCAACCAATTAAAATTGAAGATGAAGAAAAATATCTGCAAAGAATGGGCAAACTTAGCAACGATCCAAACAAGGCAAAAACCGCGGCTATCAATGCGCAAAAGTCCAACATTATCGACAGATTGATTGAGGCATTTTCTAAATGATAAAGAACTTAAACAATATCTTGTTTGCTTTATCAACATGCACGGTAATGTCTTTGGTTTCAACACCCGCATTTTCTGTGAACGGTCCATATACAAGATGCCTAACATCATTGGCAAATGATATTGCCGACACACTTCTTGAAACAACCAATATAAATGATGATAAATTTGTTATTCAAGCCAATGGCGATACAGTTGAAAACAATGACAGAATTATCTTTGGCTCAGATATGTTTGTTGAATTTTTTGTAAAACATATTGACGATTGTCGTGATTATTTATTATCTCGCGAAAGCCCAGATAAAGATATATATGTTGACGATCCTGATCTACACATTGATATAAGATGGGATTATTTAATTGATGAAATTACTGCCGCATTAACAACAAATGCAAATCAACGACAGTTGTTTGTATGCGAAAACAATCGTGGCCGGCAGGCGGGTATCGATGGCGCATTGTGGGCAGGCACCGTTATTGCATCAATATATTCGTTCGGTTCGGCCAGTGTTGCGGCAACTGGGGCAAGAACCGCCGTTACCCAGGGCGCCAAAAATTTAGTAAAGGTTGGTGTAAAGTCGGGGGGCAAGGTTACCGCCAAAGAAGCGGCTGTTTCCGCAACAGCAGAAAAATTAGGTATGAAATTAGCAGAAAAAGAAGCCGCAGCTGCCGCTGCCAAGGCAGCAGAAAAAGCAGGGGTGAAAGCAACAACTATTGCAACGCGCGACAAAGCTGTTGCCGCCGCAAAACAAGCATCGACTGCCGTAACAAAAAATGCAACCATAGCGAACACCCGGGCATCACTGTCCAAAAGCACAGGGAAAAGAGTTTCGGATGCAGCAGTTCGTAAAGATTTGCAAAAACAACTTGCGACAGCAAAATCTGCTGCAACAAAGAAAGAAATAGATGATGCTATAAAATTATTGGGCGACAAGTCAGACAAATACGCTGCAAAACGTCTTGCACAAAAAGCATACGCCGCGGAAGAAAACGCCCTTAAAAAAGCTGCTGCAGATGCAGCAATGGAATTAACAATCGAACATGCTGCTGCACAGACCGCACTGAACAATGCGCTTGCCACGTTCGCAGTATCAACCCCAATCGCTGCGTTGGGCGGAATGGCATCGGTTTACAGTTATTTGCAATCTGATTTGAACACTCAGGTAATGAACTGTAAAAAAACAAAGGCTAATTCCGGTTGTTATTTGTCTTGCAACAAAGATATCTTGTCTGCACCAACTGATGATTTAAATAAAAAAGTATTCAAACCAATTTTGGGTGCAAACTTGTGCATTGACGAAGATACAAACTTTGTATTGCGCCAAATTGATGACAATGGCTTACCGACCGTGGGTGATGTGTTTATAACAACAAGTGATAAATGGGAAAAGATAAAACAGAAAATTGCCCAGGATGTTGCGAACCAGGGTAATTGTGATTGGAGAACAAACGATGTTGATATGTATGTTGCAACACCGTTGTATGATCCCGAAACATTGGAACCCGCCGAAGACGGTGCCACAGGTTTGTTAATCGACGCCGTTCGCATTGATGATTAAGACCCATAAAAAAATGAAAACAAAACCATTTCTTTTGTTTGGGACTATGTTTGTATTATGCGGCAATGTGTTCGCGTATTCGCCGTATGCCGATACTATTACAAATAATTTACAGAAAAAATCCTTTTTATCGGTTGCATCGTTTCCAACAACCGCCGCAGATGCAACTTTTGTCGAACGCACTGAATCAAAAGCGATTGGATACGAACCATATTTTAACAAATCTGCATTTGCCGATTTGCCGATTAAAGAGCAAGAAGAATTAGAAAATATGGTTAACCGTTCCGAAATTGACCGCCGGCAAAAATCGCGCGACGAATTGGCACAAAGAATCAACGATGCTTTTTCGCAACAAGACAACAACAATCACAAATATACGGGTGGCAATTATATGCGGGCGGCATTAACGCCAGAAAACCTTTCTAAATACAATTTGGCAACGCATAACGGTGGTTGTACCCCACCAGAAAGCGATAATTTCTGGCCGAATAAAATTTTCACTTCGGGTACATATATGTATTCTGCACCCGCATTTGAAAAATTTATGATAACGGCATTTAGAAAAGAGGGCGAATGTGGTCAAGACAGGGACGGCTGGTCTTGCTATGGTTGTTACTCTAAGGGATTGTGCAGTGGCATAGACATGAAAACAGTAACGCGTTCTATGGTTGAAAACTTGACCTATAACAAAATGTATCTGGCTGAAAATATTGATAAATTGCCAGATGCGTTTCGTGGGTATGCAATGTGGGGAATTTGGGGTTCGGGACAAGTTACTGGGACCAAAATTTTTCAGCGCGCATTGAAAGTTGCCGAAACCGGAAAAATAGACGATGCAACAATTCGTGCTGCGGAAACCTATGATGGCGACTTTGCCGACGCTTATGTTCGTGAACATGAAAAATTCTATCGCAATCTTGTCATCAAAGATTCAAACCTTAATAAATATCTTGACGGATGGCTGAAATCATTAAAACTGTTGCGTCCAAGCGGTTGCCACATTGTGCCCCAAAAGCCAATATACAGATAAAAA
This sequence comes from uncultured Pseudomonadota bacterium, assembly GCA_902787665.1. GTDB lineage: Bacteria > Pseudomonadota > Alphaproteobacteria > Rs-D84 > Rs-D84 > Enterousia. Next base: position 24,883 of record CADAHF010000008.1, on the reverse strand, counting down.
TCACATTGTTTTTGATTTATAAAAATTGTATAATTAATGTGAAAAGGAATGGATATGAAAAAATTATTCGGTGCTTTTTTTATGGTATTTATGATTGCGCTTTCCGCCGATGCTTACCAGGTTTTATCTTCACGCGAACTGGGACAACGGGATGCTAAAAACCAAAATGTTGTTGTAAAATGCACAACCGACACGGGCAAGATTTCAAACCAAACATGCGCATTACGCCGTTATGCTAAATGCACCGGCGAAGGTAATGCCAAGAAATGTTCTGGTTGGCAACCATGGACCGATTTGAAAACCCCCGGCAAACAATATGCCGATTGGAAAACCGCCGCATCAAGTTGTTGTCGCATGATGGGTTTAAGATAAAAAATAAAATCGGCGTTTTGCCGATTTAACTTTTTGTGGTGGATGTGGGCGGATTGTAATTCCCATTATGCCACATTGTGTCATAATGGGCCCCTTTCACTGCGCACACATTGTGTGCTTGTTTCGAACCGCGCGGTTCTCGTCCGACATTACCAAACAAAAAAATAAAATCGGCGTTTTGCCGATTTAACTTTTTGTGGTGGATGTGGGCGGACTCGAACCGCCGACCCCTACGATGTGAACGTAGTGCTCTAACCAACTGAGCCACACATCCGATTATTTTGGTGGGGATAGTGGGACTTGAACCCACACGGTCGCAATGACCAAAGGATTTTAAGTCCTCAGCGTCTACCATTCCGCCATATCCCCAGGACTTATCAAAAATTTGGTGGAGCTGATGGGACTCAAACCCACGACCTCTACGATGCGAACGTAGCGCTCTATCAACTGAGCTACAACCCCAAACTGCTATGGTGGGCATAAGAAGACTCGAACTTCCAAGGTATTGCTACCACTAGTACCTGAAACTAGCGCGTCTACCAGTTCCGCCATATGCCCAACAAGTTTAAAGCGTTGAGAATAATAACGCAACTTAATTTTTTTTGCAACAAGAATTTAGTGCAACCAATATGATAAATTTTGAAAAAATTATTAAAAAATCTTCATATTTCGCTTGCTCTAAATTTTGTAAATTTGCTAACATTTCATCAGAGATGAAGAAAATTCTTGCGTTTATCGTTGCAATTACGATGGGCATTGGTGTCGTCAATGCCGCTGTTCGCGATGGAAATTCGGCATCACGCGGTTCTGGAAACACCACAAATTCTGGGCAAAAGCGCATATCCACAACAACAAAGAATGACCGCGCACTGTCACCACGCACGATTATATTGGGGGTAAACAGTTCGCGCACTGCGACAACCAATGGTCGAAACACTAATGCACGTACTGCAACCACACAGACACAAAAAAGTGTTATTGCCCGCGCCACCAGCGAAGACACTATTTCCACAACCGAAACCCGCACCGGTGCAGAATACGAAACTTGTAAAAAATCTTATTTCACATGCATGGACCAATTTTGCGCATTAAAAAATGATGATTATCGTCGTTGTTCCTGCAGTGACCGTGTGGCAGCTCTTGCGTCTTCCCGTGAATCATTGATTGAAACGGGCAACCAAATCACCGTTTTTAATGAAAACCTTGATACTGTGGGAATGACCGCATCACAGGCAAAATCGCTGCACACCGCCACAGACGGTGAAAACGCGTTAACATCGGACACTTCTGCGTCTAAGGCATTGTTACAAGCAATTATGAATTCTATACGCGGTGGTGACACAACTGTTGGTGGCAAATACGCAAACTTGAACAGTATTGATATGTCGTTTGATTCATCGATTGCTTTTGGCACCAGCGATAATGGTCAAATTATCGCATCTTATAATGGGCAAAATCTTTACAGTGCCGTATATCCACAGTGCCGAAATGCCGTGCGTGATGATTGTAACAATGCATCGTTACAACGCGCCGTAACCGCATATCTGATGGCGATTGAGCAAGATTGTAACACGGTTCAAACCGCCATTGAACAAAAACAAAAAGAATTAAAATACGCTGTACGCGAAAGCAGCGCAATGTTGGATTTGGCGCGCGTTGAAAATCGTCAAAAGCATAATTCAGATGACATGACAACATGCATCAATAATGTTGAAGCTGCTATTTTAAGTGAAGAGGTCTGCGGTGCCAATTATCACAAATGTTTGGACAATGGTGAATTTATAGATATTTCAACTGGCGCACCTATTACTGGGGTGGCAGATTTCTATAAACTGGGGCAATTGTTATCTTTTGATGCTGGCGATGGCGCGGTTAATCAGAAATTGTCCAAAATATCGCGTAACAAATCTTTTGTTATTGGCTTTGAAAAAAGAACAAAGAAATTCGCAGAACCTGCATTGGACAAATGTGTTGAAATCGCCGATACTGTATGGGAAGAATATCTGGACAAGGCGATGCTGTCTATATATTATGCCCAACAATCCAAAGTGTCTGAAATCAAAAATGGCTGTTTTGATTTTATATCGCAATGTTATGAATCTATGGATCGTTCAATCACAACAGCAATGTCCAAATTATTAACCGACAACGCTATTTTATTACAACCAAGCAAGATAAAACTTGGCTCAGAATTATGCACAAACTATGTTGATTCTTGCAAACATATGTTTGACAACGAACAAGGAACGGGTTCGATTATTGAACAATATGTTAACACCAGAAAAGATGAAGATTTATTGTCTGCGTGTCGTGCTGTTGTAAAACAATGTTTTGATAAATATGGCGGTTCTGGATATGAAAACTTTTACTATCCATACAGTGGTATATTTAGCACAGGAATGGCACCAAGATGGTTTACACTATATTCATATCAACAAAGCGGAAAAAAACCCATAGACGCACAACCTGTTTCTACATGTGCCCAACAATTGTTTAATGTTACAGCATGCAGTTACGATGGCATAACAGACGCAACCGAAAGAGAAAAGAAGAAAGAGTTCTTTGAAGAAGTGTTTGGTGGGTTTGATGTGTTTTGGGTCAAGTGTGATAACAAAAATAAAGATAATTGTCAAAAATATCAACCAGACCATGATCAGCTAACCGAAGAAGAAAAAGACGAAGTCCAAACACAATACGGAACATCTTATACAGAAGATTCATCTACATGGGTCAAAAATCGTGGTTTGCGACCAAAAGGTGTCGCGACAGAAATATATTATCAAATTATCGATACGTTGGCCACCCAGTGTCGTAACTTGGACGGCCGATTCATAGAAATGCAGTTCTTACAACAAACCGACACCTATAATTCTGATGCCTATTGCAAATGGAACAATCATGATACAGAAGATACAATCTATCAAGACCTAGAAAATGCTTATGGTATTACTGCCGGTGAAAACATGTGCCCGCGCGATTACGGGTTGGGTATAGACACAAAATCATGGGGTATTTGTTCTTGTTGGGAAAATGGTGGTCGGCGCAGCAAACATGGGCGATCCGCAACATGCGTCGCCGAATTACCTGCAGAAAAGCATCTTAGCGGATACAATGACAGTTGTACATGGGATGGCAACAGCCCGACATGTACAGGGCCAAACGGAACACAATGTGAAGATCCTGATGTCTTTTTGTACAACGGTCTTGATGAAGCTCGTATTGATTCCCAACTGACAACTTCTCGTTGGTGCACCAGAACGGCGATTGACAGCAAGGGGCGTGTTTGCCCAGATGGATATTCAGATATCAACAATGCAGAATGTAAAAAGAAAAATCAAGATAACAGTTATTCTTCACCACCAGCATACTTTAATCTGGTACCCGAAGGTAACATTGTAAACAATTAGAAAACATATACAAAACGGGATATTAATGATCCCGTTTTTTTATCAACATTAAATCGTTTGCAATTATGCCCGCTGGCGACTTATCATTATGTCGCCACATAGTATCAGCAGATGTCAAAGCGCGCATCATCCTTGCACGATTGGCAGAAACAGTAAGTTTTTTAAATTCGTCTGTAACATTTTTAACATTTGCCGCAGAACCTAACAATTCTGGATACACACTGCGTTTTAATAAAATGTTCACCAACGACACCCACTTTATTCTTATAACCATGCGTGCCAACCAAATGGTTATCGGATTCATACGATACACAACAATCGCAGGCACATGCATAATAGCCAATTCTGCAGACACAGTCCCACTTGCCACAATCGCGATATATGTTTTTGCATACAAATCATACCGTTTATCAGTATCAACCAATTCAACCGATACTGGCCAATCACGAACATGTTTTTCCACATAGTCGCGCGTTGTTTCAACCGTTGGTATTACATATCTATATTTCGACCCCAGTTTTTCAACCACATCACGATACAACGGCAACAGACGCTTAACCTCTGATATACGGCTGCCCGGGACAAGTGTTACGATTTTGTCCTTTGGCGATTTTAATTTCTTACCAATCAAACCGTCTGATATTGGGTGTCCAACCGCAACCGTGTTCAATCCATATTTTGTGAAATAGGGCAATTCAAAATCGAAAAACGCATACAATTTATCAAATATCTTGGCATATTTTTTTGCGCGCCCCGGTCGCCATGCCCAAACCTGGGGGGCAACAACATGATGAAAACGCAAACCATGCGCAATCAAATCATGTCCTGCATTTAATTTGCGCAATTTGGAAACAACACTTTTAACAAAACCTGGCGAATCGATAGTCAAAACAATGTCTGGTCTTTCTGTTATAATTGAATTAACCGTTTGGTTGATTCGCCGGGTTAATGTGCGAGCATGCGCTAAAACCTCAATCGCACCCATAACAGACAAATCACGCATTGGAAACAGCGATTTCAAGCCCGCATTTGTCATATTTTCGCCACCAATACCAACAAATTTCGCACCTGGCATTTCGCGCATTATCCGTGCACCCAAAACATCGCCAGAAACTTCACCAGCAATAATAAATATCTTTAATTTTTTATTCTGCATCTTTAGAAGTGCCAATTCCGCGTTTTGAACGATTTTCAATAAAATCTATGGCGTCCATTGCGTATTTGTTATTCTTAACTTCCTTGCGCACCTTGGCCAAACGTTCTGCGACGGTTCCTTCGCTTCCATGAAATACCGCGTTATACACACTGTGAATTGCGTGCATATCTTCATTCGTAAACCCATGACGCATCAAACCAACACGATTTATTGTACGATATACGGCACGAGGGTTTCCTTCATATATAGCATATGGCAAAACATCGCTTGTAACACCAGTCATGCCCGCAATAAAGGCATTTCGACCAATGCGCGAAAACTGTAACACCATTACGCCGCCAGATAAAATTACAAAATCTTCGATTTCAACATGACCGGCAACCTGGACTAAATTAGACATAACAACATTATTACCAACCTTGCAATCATGGCCAACATGGGCATTAACCATAATTTGACAATCATCACCGATTTCGGTTCCGTTTGATGCCGGTGTTCCGGAATGTATTGTAACATATTCACGAATACGACACCGTTTACCAATACGCAAACCGGTCATTGTCGCTTCGTCTTGCCATTTCAAATCCTGGCTCATTACACCAAGCACAGCAAAAGGATATACGATGGAATCATCGCCAATACTGGTTTTCCCATCAATAACAACATTTGATATCAATTCAACACGATCACCCAAAACAACATTTGGACCAATAATACAATTCGGTCCAATTTTACAATCGGCACCAAGCTTAGCCCCATCGTGAATTATTGCGGTTGGATGTATAATACTCATAATAAAAACCCCACACATATTTATGTTATTTCAACAGAAATAATACATTATTCACAAAATGATTGGTATTAAATAAATATAACGAATTATAACAAGTATTTGATTTCTTTCCATAAATTGCCGTGGGGCAAATTGCCCAGAAAAATTATACCGATGGCACAAATAACCGGCATAGTGATAATTGCACCAAACAATAAAACTGTAATCGCATATAATTTATCACCCAGCGCACCAGATGATTTATTTGAATGCCACATTGACAGCGCAAACAATACAAACATTGATGCAACCAGCACCAAAAACACTGGTACAGATTCGGTCATAACAAACAGCGCAACACCCAGCATAACGACAAAACGCAGCATCCATTTTATTTTGACATATGCACTGTCGTGAATTTTGTTTGATGGCTTAATATTACGAATTGCCAAAGTTGCCATGACCAATGCGCCAATTAAAATAATCGCCAACATATGAACAATTGTTAAATTGCCCAGTTGTCCAAAACGAAAGAATTCCGGCTGCATAAGCATCGCGACAACTGTGGTCATAACAATCAAAAGTATACCTGGGATATCGCGCATTTCGTTCTTTGCCATACGACCGACAAAAAAACCAATGCATGCCGCACCAATTTGTAACATCGGTCCCCACCACGCATGCAGGTCAGACAGCCCAAGCACCGATATTCCCAGCGCAACATACGGTAAATTTGCACGTTTGAACAAATGCCAACCGTTGCTTAAATGTGATGCTATAAATAAACTGGACACAAAAACAATCGCCGCAACCATAAATGGTAATGTCGATGTATCATCACGCAGTACAGCATAGTTTCCACCAAATAAAACAACCCAGCCCAATGTTATTATTGCAACCCAAAAAGACGCCTTAGGTATTATATTTGTGTGTGTCCAACCAAATTTTCCCATAATGTCGCCACGAAACATCCACACCAATATATATAAAGGCAGTGTTAAGATAAACGACCATAAAAATGCCGGCGCAATTAAAGCCGCATTATTAAACGCACTTAACGCGCTTTGAACAATGATTGCATCTTCAAACATAAACTTGCCTTTTTGTTTTGTTGAATTATTATATAGGCATGTCTGAAAAACAAGCAATTTTTACCCTGATGGGTGGTCGTGTTAAAATTATGCGCGGAATATACAACCCAACTTGCGATGCAGTATGGCTTGCCGCGTTTGCAGGTGATATCTCTGCTAAAAGCGTATTGGATGTCGGTATTGGAACGGGCGGGGCGATATTGTGTCTTTTGGCACATCGCGATATACAAACCGCCGTTGGAATTGATATATCACAGAAAATGTTAGAAGAATGCGCAAAAAATGCCGAATTGAATGATAAAAAGATTGAATTGATAAAAGCCGATATAATGACATGGCGGACTAATAATACTTTCGATTTGGTTATTACCAATCCACCATATTTTCATGGAACACCGGCACAGCACAATGCCCATCACAATGCAGATATAAAAAAATGGATGGCTCGTGCGATTGCGCGCGTTCGTCCACGCGGCACAATCTGTACGATTGTTGATGCAGCCATGCTGGCTGATGTGGTTGCAACATTGGCGAAAAAGTGTGGCGACATAACTATACTTCCACTGTTTAGCAAACGCAATACCGCTGAACGCGTATTAGTTCGCGCCAGACTTGGCACACGGGGCGGAACGGTAATATATAATGGCATGGATATAAATTGTGAATTTGTCTTGCGCGACGGCTTGACTATTGACGAAGCTTTGGCTAAAATGGCACGGAAATGATAAACTTTATCACACGTAATTTTTCATCCCTGTGGTCGCTGATAACAGCGCCGTTCCGCGCGGTTTGGCATCTGGTTGAAAGCATTTTTCCCCCGCGCGAAATAACCGTAATGGATACACCACGTGGCAATGTTTACACCTATCAACAAAGTAGTTTTTGGCGTTTTACAAGATTTTGTGCCAAGGTTGGCTTGGTTATCTGGGCGGCTTGGTCTACATATGTTTTCATATATCATCGCCCTATGTTGCAAAAGCGCACAAAACAATTGGAAGAAATGCGCGCTACACACGACAGACATATGGCTGATTTGCAAACTTACCTGACGAAATTTAACGAATTAACGCGCAGACTTAATGTCAATGACGACAAAATTTTGCATGCCGAAAAATTAAACGAAAAACAGAAAGAAGAATTACTAAACACTCGTCTTAAAACATGGGGCGAAATGGACTTTTTACGCACCCGTTTGACGGAAATGTTTACAAATGCAGAATATACACCAGAATACACCAAGTTGGCAGAATTGTCGGCAGAATGGGAATTAACCCGTGCTGAAAACGACGCAATAAAAAAACAAAACGAACAAATCGCTGCGGGCATGTTGGATGTCGCCGATGCGGATTCACAAATTATCGAAACAGTGTCAAAAATGGCTAATGATAATATTGCCGATTTACGTGGTCATCTTAAAAAAATAAGCACAACTATCACATCTTTGGGTCTTAATGAAAAAACATTGGTTGAAAAGGCAAACAAATATTCAAGTCCAACCGTTGGTGCGGCATTTAATCCACTGGAAATGAACAAGTCGCTTGATCCAAAATATCAAAAACTGGCAGACAGCTTGGAATTGTGGAACGGGCTTAATAAACTTATGCGCATATTGCCAATCGGGGCGCCAGTGGAATCTGTACGCGTAACATCAAACTATGGCAAGCGTAACGATCCATTTACCGGCAAACCGAAACAACATCGCGGTATTGACTTTGCTGGAAAAATCGGCACAGAACTTCTGGCGGTTGCACCGGGTCGCGTAATCTCTGCGGGCGAACGCGTTGGTTATGGTTTAACAGTTGAAATCGATCACGGGCTTGGGTTCACAACATTATATGCACATTTGTCTAAGGCAACTGTGGCACGTGGCGATTGGGTTCGTCCGGGAACTATTGTTGGGCTTGGCGGTTCATCGGGACGATCAACCGGGCCACACCTGCATTACGAAATAAGATATAAAGGAAACCCGTTTAACCCAAGTAAATTTGTAAAGGAATAAAAGGATGCTTGCGTTTACTAATTCAGAAGAAAAACAGTCACCAACCGTTATCGGTGCGGGCTGTCATGTTAATGGCGACATAAAAACTGACCACACCGTGCAAATTCATGGACACATCGTGGGTGATGTCACCGCCACAACCGTTGTAATCGGGCGGGGCGGTATTGTCGAAGGTGCGATTAATGCAGATAACTTGTTTTTACATGGCACATTAATTGGGCCGGCAACCGTCAACAACGCAAATATGTTCAGTGCGGCACAAATGCGCGGCGAATTAAGTTATTTGACATTGAACATAACATCTAATACAGCACTGGAATGCAAATTAACCAAGCGCAAAGAAAGCAAAGACAAGGATAAAAAACATGAATAAAACCATATCAAAAGTTTATATTGCTGCCGATCATCGTGGGGTGGGGCTGAAATTGTATTTAATCGAAATGCTTAATGCGGCTGGCTATGTCGTTGTAAATTTGGGCACAGACGACCTTAAAACACCGGTTGATTACCCAGATGTTGCCGCAAAGTTAGCTGACGCTATGTTGGACGACCCAAAATCACGTGGTATCCTTATCTGTGGTACGGGCGCGGGCATGGTAATCGCCGCCAATCGTTATCGTCACATTCGTGCAACACGTTGCGACCGTCCCGACCAGGCGCGCGAAGACCGCATGCATAACGATGTAAATGTTTTGTCTTTGGCCGCAGACGATATTGATATTGAAATGGCATTTGTTTGCGCACAAACTTTCCTGGAAAGTCCATTTGATGCCAGTGAACGTCGCATCCGCAGAATTGAAAAAATGTCATAAAGAGAAATAAATGCATAAGGTTATTTTTGTAAAAAGTTATAAACCCACACATTATGCGTTTTTAAGTGGCGGACAAAAACCACTTCTGCCCGAACATCTAATGCAGGATGTGCCCGAATGGACAAAAGAAATCGCTGAATCAAAGCTTATAAAATCACTAATCCCCGCAACTGATGTATGTGTTTCTTGCGGTGTCGATACCTTAGGCACACCAATTGACACATTTTTTGGACCAGCCATCAAAAGTAACTATTATGGCGCCATCCGTGCCGATTTCTTGGACCCATATAATGATTGTAAAACAATATCATGGTTTGAGATTTTTGCTACTGGTGCGACCAAGGAACACGCAACTGCGAATTTGATCCGTAATATAAGGATATTACCAGAATACGAATACCTTTTACATTCTTACAACAATGGTGGACAGTTTGATGGTCAATATACATATTTCTTGTATAATCCGGAAATTTTACAACATCGTCTTTTGCAACAAAAGGTTCTTACGCAACAACCTTATTATGAACGGTGTCATGTTTCGCCAATCGGCTATCTGACCACCAAGTTTAACTATGGACAGAAACAAAAATAAAAAAACGCCCAAACGGGCGGTTTTTTATTTCTTTATCACGAAATTCACCAACTTATTCGGGACGACAATCGTTTTAATGATTGTTGCGCCGTCCAGTTTTGCACTAACGGCGGCTTTAGCAGCATCGGTAATTTCGTCTTCGCTTGCCGATGTTGGAACAACAAATTCCGCAGCGCGCTTACCATTTATTGATGCAACAATTGTCATATCGTGCTTTACCAATTTTGACTCGTCGTATGTCGGCCAATCTGATAACGCTAACATTTCCTTGTTACCCAATTTTTCCCACATCTCTTCAGTTAAATGCGGTGCAAATGGATTCAACACCCGAATTAACGCGATATAATTAGGGCGGGGCATTTTGCCCCCCGGAAACGCGTTCAGGTATTCCATCATTGCGGAAATCGCCGTATTAAATTTCATACCATCAATACGTTCGGTTACATCTGCAATTAATTGGTTCATCAAACGTTCTTGTTCCGTATTCATTGGCTCATCGGTTAAATTGTCTGACAATGCCTCAACACGTTTAAGAAAACGTTGCACACCGGCCAGGGCACCTTCGGTCCAAATGACGTTGTTTTCCCATGGTCCCAGTGACAAAATCGCAACACGACCCGCGTCTGCGCCCACTTTATCAACCAGTTCTGCAACCATAAATCCGTTTCCACGCGATTTTGACATTTTATATCCGTCATTACCCATCAACAACCCCTGGGCTGTGCGACGCGCATATGGTTCCGGGGTAGTTACCAAACCCAAATCATATAATGCACGATGCCAAAAACGCGAATAAATCAAATGACGCGTGTTATGTTCGTGACCACCATTATAGTGTGTCACCGGCATCCAATTTTCCATCTGTTCGCGCGAACAAAATTCTTTATCGTTTTTCGGGTCTAAATAGCGCAGAAAATACCACGACGAACCCGCCCATTGTGGCATAGTGTCTGTTTCACGCTTTGCTGGCGCGCCACAGCACGGGCAGGTTGTATCCACCCAATCGGTTGCACGAGCCAAAGGTCCTTCGCCATCTTCGGTTGGTGTAAAATCGTCCAAACGCGGTTGCAATAATGGCAACTGGTCGTCTGGGATTGGCACCCAACCACATTTCTCACAATGCACCAATGGTATCGGTTCGCCCCAATACATCTGGCGCGAAAAGCCCCAATCTTTCAATTTATATTTCGTTGTGCCACGCGCAAAACCATGTTCAGCACCATATTTAATTGCCGCAGCAATTGCGTCCGCTTTGCCCATACCGTTCATAAAGTCGGAATTGATATGTTCGCCATCGCCTTCCCAAACTTTGTCTGGTTCGCCACCCGCCAACACTGGAATTATTTCCAGACCGAATTTCTTTGCAAAATCCCAATCGCGCGAGTCATGTGCCGGCACCGCCATAATTGTCCCATATGCATAGTCCACCAACACATAATCCGATGTAAATACTGGAATTTCCGTATTGGTATATGGATTTAACGCACGAATACCTTTTAATTCAACACCTGTCTTTTCCTTGGTCGCATCTGTTCTTTCAATTTCTGTCTTTGCCGCAGATTCTTTGATATAGGCGCGAACTTCATCGGCATTTTCAATTTTGCCTTCATCTAACCATTTCTTTAACAACTTATGTTCCGGCGCAATAACACAGAACGTCACGCCGAATATAGTATCCACACGTGTTGTGTAAATCGTCATCACATCATCACCAACACGAAAATCAACATCTGCGCCGTGCGATTTACCAATAAGATTGATTTCGTCTTTCTTGATACGTTCCTCAAAATTAACATCTTTAAGACCATCAAGCAACTTGTCCGCATATTGCGACAGACGCAAATTCCATTGCAATTTTTGTTTCTTTTCAATGACATTGTGGCAACGCGGACATTTGTTATCTTCCAATTCTTCGTTTGTAAATGTTGTCTTACAATTATTACACCAATTCATCGGTAATTCAGACTTAAACGCCAAACCTGCCTTAAAGAATTGTATAAACATCCATTGTGTCCACTTGATATATTCGGGATCCGATGTCGGAATACGTGTTTCTGGATTCACCGACCAACCAACACGATCAATCATTTCAGAATAAGACCTTACCAAGTCTTTGGCAACATCAGCAGGATGACGACCAATTTTTTTTGCATAGTTTTCTGCGGCAATACCCATCGCATCAAAACCCATTGGAAACAAAACATCGTAACCACGTGCACGACGAAAACGCACCAGCACATCCATGCCAGAATAGTTCATCATGTGTCCAGCATGCATACCGGCGCCAGACAAAAATGGAAATTCCACCAGGGTATAAAAACGTGGCTTTGAACCATCATTTTTTGGCACAAACGCACGTGCATCACGCCAGCGCTTTTGCCACTTTGCTTCACGTTCTTGAATTTTCTTCATATTTTCGTCTGCCATAGGGTATCTCCATAGTCATATATTTGTAATAACCATCAGATTCTATATTGAAACCCTATGAAATTCAAGGTTTTTTGATAAAAAACGCTAAAAATTTCTACAAACACATAAAAACATCAAGAAACCGCAGAAATCTGCGGTTTTTTGATGTTTTTCAATTCACAAACACGTCACAACCCGCAGAAATCCGCCATTTTTTGAAAATTTAAACAAAAGTGGGCAAGGGCACAAATCACAAAAAACAACCCCAAAACACGCCCAAAAACACCACACAAGACAAAAGTGCAGTTTATAAGTTATAACAATATGATATATATAATAATATAATAATTTGTTTTAACTTTTTCGCACACCAAAATGTCATGAACAAAAATTATTTTTCACATAAAATTTTCCAGACAAAATATTTTTATAAAACACACAAATAAAATCACACCCAGACACATGCCAATCACAAGCCTTATATTATGTACATGTTTTGCAAGAATGCACACATATATGTTTTTTATATTATGTATACGTTTGCGACAGCAAACTATACATAATATACATTATGCGCCTTTTACATATCGTCTTCCCCGCAGTTTTCCAAGACTTCTGGATGTTCGTTTGTATATCTTATAAAATATTTTATCAAAGCAAATAATGACAACCCCACAATAACACCAACCAAAACGGCAAACATTACAAAATTTACCATCACACCTATTACAATTATTCCCATCACATAAACAAGTGCCGCATATAACAACATAACCCAACCTCTGTATACAGGACTATTTTACCATAAAAACCGTTGTACATCCAATAAAATTATATTACCCATCCGCCAAAACGCGCAGTTTTCCGCCTTTTTTACACAAAAACAAAACATTTACGACCAAAAAAAACACCCATTAAATTACCAATTTCCAAAACAACCAAACTATACATAATTACACCACTAAAAACAACAAAAAGCCCCGAAAAATCGGGGCAAAATAAAATTAAACCGCTTTATCAAAGCAATATTATTTCTTTTTGATTTTAGTGATTTTTTTAATTTTCTTTAATTTGTCAGTTGCAAGTATTTTTACACTCTTTAAACTCTTAGCTAAATCGCTTTCTTCTTCCACTGCTGTTTTAACTGGTTTAACCGCACTACAGCAATACGGACACTTTGTCGCATCGTTACTGATTATCGACTTGCAATATGGACACGCATGTGTTGTTGCCGGTTTTTTTGCTTTGGCCTTTGCCACCAAACGCACAATCAAGAATATCGCAAACATTGTTATCAAGAAACTGATAACCGTATTCAAAAATACGCCAATGTTTATCGTTGCGTCCGTCCCCATCCCCAGCGCAATTTTCCAATCGGAAAAATCTATTCCGCCGGCCAACACACCAATTGGTGGCATCATAACATCTTTGACCAACGAATTAACGACACTGGTCATCACAGACCCAACAATGATACCGACTGCCATGTCGATTGCATTTCCACGACTTATAAACGCCGTAAAATCTTTAATAAAATTACTTTTTGCCATTTTGTTCTCCTTGTTGTTTTGCATATATTTTAATTGCATCTATTACTTTGTTCAGCGTGCGACGCAAACTTTCATCATGCGTTTCAACAGTAATATCTGCCAACGCATAAATATCGTAACGCTCTTTTATTAACTGAGCCAAAATCTTACGACTATCAGTATGCAACAGTTGTGGGCGTGTATCGCGAGAATTTGTTCGTTTTACCAACAGTTCCAAATCCGCCTTTAGCCACACTGTTACCGCCTGTTTAAGCACCATTTCGCGCACCGCGGGGGTAATAAACGCGCCCTCGCCCGTGGAAACTACTTTACACACTGGGGGCGTATTCAAAATGCGTTGCATTACGCGTTGTTCAACACGACGAAATTCTTCCTCGCCATACATTGCAAAAATATCAACAACACTGCACCCGGCCGCCGCTTCTATTTCTTTATCCGAATCAACAAATGGTATTTTAAGACGGTTTGCCAATGCACGACCAATACTGGTTTTACCCGCCCCCATAAGCCCGACCATTACAATTGGTTTGTTTAACAAAAATTGTTTTTTCTCTTCCATATTGCTTGTTATACTAGACAAAAAACCCGCCACAAACAATAAAAATTTTATACTTATTTCATTTAACACTGGTGGCATTATATGATATAATCCCCATATATACAAATAATACTAAAAGAGAGAGACCATGAAAAACACATCTGTTTTTGCATTAATAATTGCCAGCACAATGCCATTTGGTTCACATGCTGCGCCAAACGTATCATATTTGCACACAAACGAAATCGCATTACACAACATTGTTGCAATACAGCATTCAACAATGCTGAATACTTTTGGAAAATTTAACGCACCTCATAAAAAAAGCCCCAGGGAAATTAAAGACCAAGAACACGAGGTGACCCAAGATCAATCACAATATTATGGCAAAATGGCATTATACGGCATTGACGAAGATGAAGAAATCGTACTGTCTTTTGCGTATGACAGCGCTGATATCGATGCGCCACTTCCAAAAATGACTTGGGTTGATTGGCAACATTCTAATGACGATGCTAAATTTGACCATTTTAGGAAAATAGATCCAAGATATGATGTGATATCGCTTGGCTTTTCTGACACCCCAGAAAAAATTGATGGGGGCATTTCTGGATTTGCCGGGTTTGGCGGAATAATTATTGCAAATCAAAACAGTGGTGATGTCAAACTTGACGAAACAGGCGAATACCTTGGGCTGTATCGTGGGTATCACATGAATGGCTTTACCATTAACATGGCTGCAAATATTGGATCGATGTTCAGCGATGCAAAATCTGCATATGGAAAATACGATTTAACAAACCTGTGGGCCGGCGCTGCGATTGAAGCATCTTACGACATACTTGTTGGACGCAGTTTTGTTTTAAGACCAGGAATTTATACTGGTTACACATGGATATACTCAGACGGACATGATTCGGTATCTGGTCACGATTTATCGTTTGATAATTTCAACGCCTTGGAATTATCGCCAGAAATATCTATGATAACCCATATCAGCAACGGCTGGTTCAGCACAATGTCCGCCAGATATGTGTTTAATTACACCGATGGTGGCAAGGCACATATTGCCGGCACTCATATTTCCGAATTGGACCCGATGAACTATGGCGAATACGGTTTGGCCATTGGCAAAGGTGTGGAACACTTTAATGTATCTGCATCGTTAAATTATCGTGATGGCGGACGCAGTGGATGGTCTGGCGGAATTCAATTGCGCTGCCTATTCTAATAATAAAAAATCGCCCGATTGGGCGATTTTTTATAACAATAATTAATCAAGATTAGCTAATTGTTCCAATTGATCCGCGGCAATAAGCGCATCTATCATTTCATCCAACGCTTCACCACCAGCTAAAATATCATCAAGTTTGTATAATGTTAATTTGATACGATGATCGGTAACACGTTGTTCTGGAAAATTATATGTTCGAATTTTCTCGCTTCTGTCGCCAGAAATTCTGAATCTGCGAACGTTCGTTTTGACACGTTACAACGATTCCAGACGGAAAGTGTGTAATACGAATTGCGGAATCTGTTTTGTTAACATGCTGCCCCCCCGCCCCAGACGCGCGGAAAATATCAATACGAATATCTTTGTCATCGATAACGACATCAATATCCTTGGCTTCGGGCATAACAGCGACCGACGCCGCCGATGTATGAATACGCCCGCCCGCCTCTGTTTCTGGGACACGTTGAACACGATGAATACCGGATTCAAATTTCATACGCGCATACGCACCAACACCGTCTATTTTAAAAACAACTTCTTTATAACCATGTAACGAAGTCGGGTTTTCTTCGATGATTTCTATTTTCCAGCCGTGTCGCAACGCATATGATTTATACTGATTAAACAAATCACCCGCAAACAGTGCCGATTCTTCACCACCGACACCAGCACGAATTTCCATAATCACACTGTTATCATCGGCTGCATCACGTGGTAATAACGCAATCTGCAATTTCTTTTCTATTTCAGGCAACGCATGATTCAACTCATCTAACTGTGTCGCCGCAATCGCATGTAATTCAGGGTCATGCTGCATTTCCGTTGCGTCCGCAATACCTTGGACGGTCTGAAAGTATTCATTGATAAGTGGCAAAATTTCATTAAGACGCGAATACTCTTTGGATAAACGCGTTAATTCATCACCAGACACCGTCCCAGAATTCATTTGAGATTCTATTTCTGCCGCACGGGTTTGAATATCCTTTAATTTTTGTTCAACTATCATTTTATTGTTCCGTTCTTAATAATTTTATAGTGTCCGCAAGCGACATTTTTTTCTGGTCCCCGGTTGACATATTTTTAACCGTTATTTGTTGACAATTTACTTCGTCTTCACCAATTATCAAACTGTATTTAGCAAAAATTTTATCCGCATATTCAATTTGATTTTTAAACTTCTTTTCGGTATCTAAATACGCAACTGTCGCTATATTTTTACTCCGCAACGCATTTACCACAGACATCGCAAACGAAACCGTTGCATCACCCATTGGCAACACCGCCGCAACAACAGGCGATTCAAATTTAGACAAATCTATTTTACCAGCTTCAATTAATGCGACAAAAATTCTTGAAAAACCGATCGCCGCACCAACCCCGATTATCTTGGTCTTGCTAAACTTTTCAGATAAATTCGCATAACGACCACCACCTGCAACAGTTCCAAGCTCTGGATATGTTGACAATTTGAATTCAAAAACAAGACCAGTATAATATGCCAAACCGCGCGTCACAGACAAATCTATGTCGGCATTTTTTACACCAAAGTCGCTTAATTTTTTCATAAAATCATTAAGTTCATTGATAGCCATATCCAACTTGTCAGATTTCTTTACAAAATTAGAATAACCGTTTATAAATACAGATTTTATTTCATTTTCCAGTTTTTTGTTTTTAAGCGTATCAGCAAGCCCTTCAGCGAAATCTTGGTCCCCCATTTTGTCGCGTTTGTCGATTAAAATAAACACATCTTTTTTCTGTGCTGAATTTAAACCCAAATAATCAAACAACGCATCCCAAAATGGTCGCGAACCGACACGCACATAATTTTCACCAATAAAATCAGATACTGAATTTAATGTACGCTGAATCACAGAAATAATTTCTGCATCATAATTAGTGGACAATGTGTTAATCCCCATAATGTCCATGTCCATTTGGTAAAATTCGCGATAGCGCCCGCGTTGTGCACGTTCCCCACGATAACGTTTGGAAAACTGGCTTGCACGAAACGGAAAAGTTAAATCATTCAGATGGCCCGCCACATAGCGCGACAAGCCAACCGTTCCATCATAACGCAACCCCATTTTCGTGTCGCCCTTTTGAAACAGAAACATCTGTGTTTCGATTTCGTCCCAGTTATCTTTATCCGTTAAAACTTCGGCACGTTCAATAGCCGGCAAATCCAAATTAGAAAATCCGGCAGTTCGCAGAACCCCCAGCATGCGCGTTGCACAAATATCAACAAATCTTTGCGCTGCTGGCAAAAGTTCTATAAATCCCGATAAAGGTTTTGTTGGTTTTAATTCCATTTTTGTTTATCCCTATTTTTATTGTTTATGGAAAACCGTATGCTTAATCAGCACACATTATATCACAAATTTAGAGTGAACGCTAGAAGCACACACCCGCACGGGCGTGATGGAAAAATACTGAAAAAGAAACCATATTTTTATTCATAGCATCCTAAATATAGCCCAAAAATCCCAAAATTCAAGAATTAAAAATAAGTATGCAATTCGGCACCATGTTGATTTAGCCACCTTTTTGCGCGTTCAACACCAAAACCATATAATTCGGAAACAGTTCCCCAGAATGCCGGTGAATGATCCATGTGACGCCGATGTGCCAATTCATGCATAACAACATAACGCATCACATCCGTTGGCGCGAACGCTAATCGCCACGAAAGCGACATAGTTCCAGTGGTCGAACAACTGCCCCAGCGGGATGTGGTATCGTGCGCAACAACACGCGTCGGCCATAATTCGCGCGGTGCTGATTTAATCATATTTTTAGCAACGATTAAGAATTCATTTTTAATAAAATTACGCACACGCCGTTCAAACATATCCGCCCCGCCCCCAACAACTAATGTCGCGTGCATTTCATCATGCAGAATAAATTGATTCGCACGTTTTGATTCGTCGTGAATAAGTTTTACAGACCGGCCCAAAAATTCAATTTCATCACCAGGCAAAACCCTGCGGGATACCGGTGCACTAGCGAAAATTCGTTCAAGCCATCGCCGTTTTGATTCAATAAATTTTATTACAGATGCATTTGATGAAATCCACGGCTTTGACACATGAATTTCATGTGGCACCGTTGTTTTCGGACGAATCGTTATATTGCGTAGCCCACGCCGAGTGGTAATTATAATTGGAATATTTTCGCCATCTGTGGCAACGAATATATATTCAGACATATTACTTTTTCAATCTGGTATTTATTTCGCGCGCAATTTGATTTACATCAAAACCCATAGCGGCATAAACATCACCACCCCGCCCCGACATTCCGAATCGATTTACACCGATAACAGCATCTGCAAATTCAAACCATGGCGATGGTGATGCGGCCTCAATCGCGACAACATATCCACGCAAAATTTGTTGTTTATAAAGCGCACCTTGGACGCGAAAACGTTCAACGGACGGCATGCTTACCACTTGGACATCGTCACCAATTTTATTTGCAACTTCAACCGCCAGCGGAACTTCAGACCCCGTCGCAACAATAGTCATACGCACCCGCGATGATTTTGATGGTTTAATTACATACGCGCCACGCGCAAATTCAGCCCCAGCGGGTGATTCAACCTGGTGAAACTTTTGTCGCGACAAAACAATGCACGACGGGCGTGTTTTTTCCATCAATGCGATTCGCCAAGAATTTGCAACTTCAAACATATTGCATGGCCGAAAAACATTTATATTTGGAATTAATCGCAGTGACGCCAATTGTTCAACAGGCTGATGTGTTGGGCCATCTTCGCCAACAGCAATACTGTCGTGCGTAAACACATACACAACCGGCAATCCAGATATTGCAGAAAGTCGAATCGCAGGACGCATATAATCAGAAAAAGCCAAGAAAGTCGAACCATACACGCGCAAACCACATGCCGCCATACCGTTCATTATCGCCGCCATTGCATGTTCACGCACACCATATTCGATAAAGTTCCCATCAAAATGACCGGGTTCAATCGGCACAGAATTTTTAACATACGCATTAGTGCTGTGCCCTAAATCGGCACTGCCCCCGATAATTTTTATTCCCGCATCCAACATCGCACCAATATACATTCCCGACATTTCGCGCGAAGAAATATCACATGGTGCATTTGGCATTTGCACACGCGACAAATTAATCAAATTGTCTGGGAACCTTGGTGCGTCAGGCATTTCTGCAACCTGGGTCCATAATTTACGTCCACTGGGCGAATCAAAATATTTTATTAGTTGTTCAATTTCCGAATCATCCAACGCCAGCCCATGTGCCGCCGCAGTTCCAGCAAGTGATGATTTAAAACCAATCACTGTCTTGCATTGAATAAAAGTCGGAACACGCAGTCGCGCCGCATCCGCAATTGCACGACTAACTTTTTCCCCGTTCATACCATCAACAGATACCACGTTCCAACCCGCCGCACGCATCCGTGATGGAACATCCATATCTGTTTGCGCCACACCATCAATTGTAATCCCGTTATCATCCCACAACAACACAAGGTTGTTTAATTTATATCGACCGGCAAAGGCGATTGCCTCAAACGCAACACCCTCACTCAAATCACCATCACCACACAGGCAATATACACGTCCATTTGTTTTTTGAATTTTTGCCGCCAGTGCCATTCCAACCGCATTTGCAACCCCCTGACCCAGTGGGCCCGTTGTTGCATCAACACCATCAATTCCGTGTTCCGGATGCCCGGGCAAACCACCAATTTTGCGAAACGATTCGATTGAACCAATTTTATAACCCGCCAATTTCAAAACTGAATACAACATCGCCGAACCATGTCCCGCAGACAACACAAACCTGTCGACACCACGACGAATAAAGTTTGCAAAAACCGCAGTCACAATATCGGCCGCGCCAAGCACAATTCCAACATGTCCACTGTGTGCAGACAACACCGCACGCAACGCATCTGCGCGCACCGTCCCCGACATATATTTCAAAGAATTGGCATCATAAGTCATTTTATGATATTATATCATAAATCAAGGATACATAAAATGCTAAAAATTTGGACAGACGGTTCTTGTTTGGGAAATCCTGGCCCGGGTGGATGGGCATTTGTCGCAACAGACGGCACCAATGTTGCCGAACGATGCGGCGGCGAAGCGAATACAACAAATAATCGTATGGAATTAATGGCGGTTATTCGCGCGCTAAGCGCAGCACACCGACATAAATCTGTTGAAATTCACACGGACAGTCAATATGTCAAAAACGGTATGCAGTCATGGTTGCAAAATTGGAAGAAAAAAAATTGGCGCACCGCAGATAAAAAACCGGTAAAAAATCAAGACCTGTGGCAACAATTGGATGAACTGGCATCAAATATTGAAATTCATTGGATTTGGGTTAAGGGACACGCCGGTGAAGAATTCAACGAACGTTGTGACGAATTGGCACGCACCAGTGCAGAAAAATTAAAATAAAAAACGCACCATTTGGTGCGTTTTTTTGTTCTTCTTCCCCGTCTATTAACGAGAATAGAATTCAACAACCAGTTCTGGGAACATTTGAACCGGATATGGAACATCTGCAAATGCCGGAACACGAACAAATGTCGCAGTAAAGTTTGCGCTGTCCACATTGATGTATTCTGGAAAATCGCGTTCTGCAGATTCCAATGCCAATACAACCAATGGCATTTGTTTTGCTTTTTCGCTGACTGTAATCACATCACCCGGTTTAACCTGGTATGAAGCGATTTTAACGCGTTTACCATTAACCATAATATGACCATGGCAGACCAATTGACGTGCAGAAAACACTGTTGGTGCCAATTTAGAACGATATACAACCGCATCCAAACGGCGTTCAAGCAACCCAATCAAATTATCTGGGGTGTCACCACGCATATTGTCTGCCTCTGCATAGTATGCATGGAACTTCTTTTCGCCAATGTTGCCATAGTAACCCTTCAGTGTCTGTTTTGCACGCATCTGTTTTGCGTAATCAGACGAATTACCGCCACGTGATGTTGGTCCATGCTGACCCGGTTTATATTTACGTTTGTTAAATGGTGATTTTGCCTGGCCCCACAGGTTAACACCCAGTGAACGACCAATTTTCAATTTGCGCGTATTACGTTTTGCGCCTTGTCTTGCCATAATTTTATCCTTTGTTTTGGTTTTTTCGGTGCCAGATATTTTAACAGAATCCTTATCATACATGGGACCAAAATGCACCATGACTTAATCAGTTCTGATTACCCAGCGGAACGCAGTTTATAATGATTTTTCTGTAAAATCAAGGAAAATGTGCATTTTTAACGCGTCTTTCTTAAGATCGCACGACAAGTCAAAAACTTTTTAACGCCGCACGAACGCGCAAAATCATACGCACGTTCAAAATGCCGACCAACAAAATCCGCCTGGTGCGCATCATCGCTTAACAGCACCGGAACATTCGACGCAGCCACCATTTTCAGTATGCGCGCCGATGGATAAGGTTCATCTGAACGATTGTAAAAACTTGTATTTATCTCTATTGGTGTCTTGGTTTCTGCAAGTTTGTCTATCACATTTTGTTCTTCTTCTACCCAGTAATATTCCGTTCCGCAACCTGTTTTCTTTGGCAAATCCAGGTGTGCCATAAAATTAAACAAACCAGACTCTGCCGCACGCCCCAATTTTGTCCAGTATGATATCAGCAATCTGGTACGTGTTACATTATCAGCATTGGAAAAATCGTGTACATTGTGCAATTCGCCATCCATTTCCACGAAATGAGAAGCACCGATTATGTAATCTGGTTTTAATATCTTTATTGCTTGTTCAAATCCAGCACGCCATTCGGGGTAATCAAAAAAGTCGACCTCCATCCCGCGATAAATTTTGATATCGGATGTATCTGCCAACCGATTTAATTCTTCGTAATGTGGCTTAAACTTTGCAATTGCTTCATCAAAAGACGACGAATAAATTGACTTATAACCACCCCGAACTGCAAATGGATAAAACTTTGATTTCGTGATATCTGGATGAACAATAAAGTGATTGGAAATTCCAAGATGTCTAAGACCAACCTGCTGGGCGGCCGCCACCATATCCGCCGGCGTGTTCTGCCCATCAAAACCAATCGTGTGGGTATGTAACGAAAAATTCTGCCCACGTCTAAACAACACAAAATTACACGCCATACAAACTATGCCTTTTTATTAAAAATCTATCTCTCTCTCTGCATTTCTTATCCTTTTTGCTTGTTTATATCATTATAAATAATCATTTGCAAATTTTCCATTAAAAAAACGCCCAAACGGGCGTTTTTATTATTTTTTCCAAAAAGCAAATCCGCGACGCGTTGATTTTTCTTCGCGTTGTTTGCGATCTTCGGCGGCACGACGACGTTCCGCGCGACGTTCATGGAACAAACGTGCTGATTCTTCGTCACGTTGAATCAATTTCAATGTTGTAACAGACAATTTATCGTTACGAACTTCTTCTTCGAATTCAACGATATCATTTTCATTCAAGAATCGAATACCCGCTGCTTTTAATGCACTGGAATGAACAAATACATCATCTGTATTTCCGTTCTCGTTTGGCTCGTCCGGTGTAATAAACCCAAAACATTTTTTGCCGTTATACCATTTTACTTTTCCTTTCCGCATATTTGTGTCCTTTGCTATGCTTGTTATGGTTCCAGGCCAACCCATGAACCTAGTCTAATTGTGGCGAATTATTTTGGGTATTACAAGGAAAAAACAATCGAATAATTTCCTTAAGTTACGTGAACCATTTTAACTATTGTCCGCAGATTGTTGTTTGTAATAACGTTGCACTTCCTGCATTACAAAATTGAACAATTTGCCCGCCATTGTATCCGTCGGCGCAGACCAAGTCCGTTTTCCATACGGCATTGCCGCAACCAATATAAACCGCGCCATAAAGTGAAAGATTTCGCTTTCCTGGGCTTCGGTTAACTTTGCCGGCGAAGTGGTTAAATGAAACACCTCGTTTTCGATTGCGTTGTCCAATTTATCCATAATTATATCCAACATCTTTTGTGGATAATACATTGTACATTTGCGCGGGAAACCTTCGAATAACGACATTCCCAAACCGCGTTCATATAATATATTCCAACCAACACGATCAAACAAATCTTCCACACAATCACAAATCATTAAATTGTAATGTTTGATACCATCTTCCATATAATCAGACAATTTGCGTTCGATATTATCAGACGCTTCATTTTTACGTTTGCGCGCGCGTTCATATTGCTCGTGAGTTTGGCGTTCAAATTCAAAGAACGTTCGTACCTGGCAAATGATTTCCATCGGAACAATGTGCGCATTATCTGGACCAATATTCAAAATAATTTTTGCATCACGGTAATTACGCGGATTATCCATATCATAGAATTTATCACGCATTGATATTATGCGTTCTGGCATCGCTTCGCGCACGCGTTCAATAAATGTGCGTGCCTGGGGCACCAAATCAAACAAGCACTTTACACGCCAAACATCTTGCAAGCGCAAATGTGGTTTGCGAATCTTGTCTAGTTCACGAACCAATTCCACCGCAATTTCTTCATGTCCCCGTCCAATAATACGCAACACTGTTTCTGATGCCGCAGTAATAAATTTATTTGAAAATTCTTCACGAATTTTATCAGCAATCGCACGACCAGACGCCGCACGTTCATGCGATGAAATAACACGTTCAGCCGTTGTCGCAACATCGTCAATAAATTCACGATAATATTTTCCGGTTATCTTATCCAGCGCACGCGATGTTTGTTTTTGTGCCGCAACAATAACTGTCACAATTGAAGACACCGACAAGTCAACTTGGTGTCCGGCACTGATGGTAAAGAACTGATTACGCATCGGATCCATATCAAGACGATGCTGAACCAAATATGGTGACAATGGATTAATATCAGAAATTTTTATTTTTTCGTCTATCCCGCAA
>CADAHF010000007.1 GCA_902787665.1 uncultured Pseudomonadota bacterium | reverse complement strand
CACAAGAGCGGAGCAGTCGGTTTCGCCTCCGTCGTACACGTGCGTCCTGTTCGGTTGCGAGTAGCCCACAGACCAAACAGCACAGGCCACGTACATGTAATCGGACGGGTCGCGGCACTCTTCCAGCTTGGTCGCGTACCTCATGGCTACTCGCCGCCCTTGTGCTCGCCATTGGGCTCGAACAGGGCGAAGATGCCAGACTCTGCAATGTCGGGGTTGTACTTGGCCACAAGCTCGAGGATGCTGCTGACCTCCATCACCGCGATGTAGGCGCACGTTGCCAAGAGCACCGGGTCTCCGCCCAGCACGTCGAAGCCGCCGAGCAGCGCGCCGTCGATGATGGTCGCGAGCGCCACCAGCACCAGCTCGGTGAACTTGTGCAGGATGCCCTCGCGCATTTTCTGGCTACTGATTTGGTGCGTAACCGCCGCGCCGACAAAACCCGTGATGACGTCGAGGACGATAAGGATGCAAACCGCTGCAATAGCGATTTGCGCCGTCGGGTTGCCCGTGATGGGCCTAATGAAGACTCCCATGTTCTTAGCTCCTATCTCGCATACACGTTCCATGTCGTGCTGCTGGTTCTGTCGCTCGAGCCCTCCGAGAAGTTCACGCCACGACAGCCAGTAAGGCTCACGTTGATTACCGCTCGGAGATTGCCGCCGTTCGCGACGTTCGTGGCGCTCTTGCCGCCGCCCAGCCATAGCTCTTGCGCGGAGCTGGTGAGGAGCTGCTTTGCCACCACTGCGGTAACCAGCTTCCCGTTAGCCTTTGCGCTGTACATGACTTCGCTGTAGTTCGTAAGGCTGTACGACAGATTGCCCGTTCCCGTGAACGTTCCTAGGTGCTGCCACTGCAGGCCGTACGTGGTGCCGGTGCCGCCCGATGCCGTCGCAAGCGGTGCGCCCGTCCGAATGTCCGTGCCGTTGGAATAGATAATCCATCGGCTATCGCTGAAGCTGTACAAGCCGTGGTTGGTGCCGCCCGTGCCAACAATCGCGCCAAGTTTGTCGCCATATTTTCCGTCTTGGATAAAGCCTGTTCCGTTGGGATTGGATCTTAAAGGTGGGGCACAGTTGTTGTTAGAGGTTGATACCGCAACCATGCTTAAAGAAAAAACCAATCAGTTGTATGACGAAGTGCGTTCGTCTTTGATTGATAGAAACAAGGGTGTAATTCGTTATTCGAATTTACGTAATAGTAACGGTGTTGTGTCGTTCAATGTTCGTGAATCTGGCGATGTAGCCAAAGCTAAGGGTCGCTTGCGCAGTGTGCTGGGGACAACGGTAGATATTGAATCAAGTGGTGATGTTGTAAAATTATCTTATTCTGACAAACAAAAGGAAGAAATGATTCAAGATGCGCTGGCGCGTAGCATTGAAATTGTTCGTCGTCGTATTGATGCGCTGGGGACCAAGGAACCATCGATTCAGTCACAAGGAGGCAAATATATTTTAATTCAGTTGCCTGGTGTTGATAATCCAGAACACATCAAAGATTTGATTGGTCAAACCGCAAAAATGACTTTCCATTTGGTAAATGAAAACGTATCGCCAGAACAAATTGCGTCTGGACGTGCGCCAAGCGGAACAGATTTGTTGCCATATATGGATATGCCAGACCAGGTTGTGTCGGTTTATTCTCGTATTGAGGTGTCGGGTGAAAGTTTGAAAGATTCCCAGGCGGATTTTGACCAAAATAATATGCCAGTTGTGACGACAGTATTTGATGCGTCTGGTGCGCGTAAGTTTGCAAAATTAACGACGGAACATGTGAATGAACGTTTTGCTATTGTTTTGGATGGCAAGGTTTTGTCGGCACCAAACATTCGTGAACCAATTCCGGGTGGTCGTGGTCAAATTTCTGGTGGATTTACACTTCAGGGTGCAAAAGATTTAGCCGTGTTGTTGCGTTCGGGTGCGTTGCCCGCACCGTTGACAGTTATCGAAGAAAGAACGGTTGGGGCGGGGCTTGGTGCCGATACAATCGCTTCTGGTAAAATCGGTTCTGCGGTCGGTGTATTGTTCATTATGCTTTATATGTTCTTGATATATCAGGCGTTTGGTTTAATTGCTGATACGGTGTTATTGGTGAATTTAGCAATGATTATCGGTGTGTCCGCGTTGTTCGGTGCAACACTAACTTTGCCTGGTATTGCTGGTATCGTGTTAACATTGGGTATGGCAGTTGATGCCAACATATTGCCGTTTGAACGCATAAGGGACGAGATTAAAGAAGGAACGCCACCGTTGCGTGCTGTGGATCTTGGGTTCCATCGTTCGAATAAGGCCGTGTTAGATGGTGAATTAACGAACCTTATTTGTGCGTTGATTCTGTTCCAATTCGGTGCTGGTCCAATTCGTGGATTTGCGGTCACATTATCAATCGGTGTTATGACGACATTGTTCACCTGTATGTTGTTGTCCAAGGTTTTGATTGATTGGTATATGGGTGGCAAAAACAGAAAAATTGGTTATGTAAAAATGAAATAAAAAATGCAAAGGGGAAAATTATGAAACTGCATTTTATGAAATATCGTAAATTATCGTACTGGATTTCTGGGGCATTGGTCGCATTGTCTATTTTATCATTGTTGTTCCATGGGTTAAACTATGGCATCGATTTTGCTGGTGGTATCGCTATGGAGGTTACGCCAGTTAATGCGGAAATGACAATTGATAAAATGCGCAGCGAATTGGCACAGTTTTCACCAGAATTACAAGAAATTGATGGTGGTGCAATCTTGGTGCGTGTTGGTTTACCAAAGGGTGCAACGGATATAATGCAAAACGAACGTGTTCGTGAAATCAAAAATATTTTGGGCGAAAGTGTCAAATATGATCAGGTACAAATTGTTGGACCAAAAATTGGTGGCGAATTGGTGCGTGGTGGTATTTGGGCGATTTTCGTTTCGTTCGTTTTAATGAGTGTGTATATTTGGATTCGTTATCGTGGTGGTTATGCGGTTGGTTCATTCATATCATTGTTATTGGACTTTGTGTTAATGTTTGGATTCTTTTCTGTTATGGGGTTGGAATTCAACCAGACGGCCATTGCGGTTATATTGATGGGTGTTGGGTATTCTATTAATGATAAGGTTGTAAACTATGACCGTATTGATGAAAATATCAAAAAATACCATAAAATGCCAATGGATGAATTAATTGATTTGTCTGTTAATGAAATGTTGTCGCGAACTATTCGCACAAGTGTTTCAACAATATTGGCGCTTATTGGTATTTATATATTCGGCGGTCAAATGTTGAAAGAATTTGCAGTTGCGATGACTTTCGCGATTGTTATGGGAACCGCAACCAGTATTTATATCTCAAACGTTATTTTGTATCACTTTAATCTGCGTGATACGAAATATTAAAGAACAGAAATACGGGGGGATGACGATGATAAAAGTTCAAAGTTCAAAGTTCAAAGTTCAAAATTTGTTTGGGGCTTTGGCGATTTGTTTCGGTGTTTTGTTATCGCCGTTTTCCGCATTCTGTGACAGTCTGTTTTTTGAAGATGAACCCGTCCAAGATGGTGTGCGGGTTTTTGAAATGTCAAAAACATTTGCAGATATTTACGAAAAACTTGATTCTGTGAAATGGGGTGGTAAAAGCATTAATGTTGCAATCGAAGGATTAGAAAACCTTAATAAAAATGCGCATATTGCAGCGACCGATGAACGCGTGGTACTTGTTTGGGGCGATTCAATTATCGGCAATTTCCCACGCCCGTCCGATAAAGATTGGAACGGTTTTGGTGAAATTACAACGGCACTTGTTTTGAAATTACGTGAACAAGATCCCGTGTTGCATGCGGCATCGGAAAGCGAAACATATAAATTGGTTGTGGATGCATTGATGCGTGGTGTTGATGAACGCGGGCGTTATGTCTTTTCGCGTGCAGCAGAAATTGCCGAAGATGGTCGGATTTTAACAAGTGTCGGGTTAAACGGTGTTCGTGATGAACGCGGAAACTTTCGCGTGCACAGTGTGTTTAAAGGTTCACCCGCAGATGTTGCGAATGTTCGTGCGGGTGATATGATTTCACAAATAAATGGTGTGTCGGTTGCAGAAATGTCGGACGATGAACTTGAAGCGGTTATGGATGGTTTTAATTCTGGAACTGTAAAAATAAAATTGGTAACACCATCTGGAAATCGCGATGCGGTTCTGCGGCGTGCAACCATTGTTTTGGCGGATGCCGATGTTGTTCATCGTTTTTCACAAACTGCAAATATATTAGAATTTATTATTCATAATGTATCCGAAGGTGCGGTTTCGATAGTAAACGAAGCGCTTGGAAAATATGACAATCTTGATGGCATAGTTCTTGATTTGCGTGTTGCAACAGGTGACGATGAACGGGCGGCGGCGAAATTAGCAGGTTTGTTTATTGGACAAAATCCGGTAATGAGAATTGCACAAAACGCATACGAAGATGTCGAAATTATTCCAGGTTCTAATGCAATAACAAATGCGCCTGTTGTCGTGTTAATGTCTGATATGACGCGTGGAACCGCAGAAGCGATTGCGGCAGCGTTTTATGAAAATATGCGTGGGGTTTTGGTTGGAACACCGACCGCTGGGGTTGCGCGTATTGCAACAAAAATTGATTTAGATAATGGTGGTGCGCTTGAATTAATGAACAAGTCCATAAAAACTGGTTCTGGTCGTTTGATTGATAGTCGTGGCGTTTTCCCGATTGTGTGTTTGTCGAATATTCGGTCATCCAGTCAAAGCGATGCATTTTTCTTGAATGTTATAAATGAAACATTTAATGCCCAGGACTTTAATAAGAATACAAGTGTAAGTGCAGACGATATCCGTCGTGGTTGCCCGCGTATAACCAGTGGGTCTGATGAAGATGCGTTGTCTGCAGCGGTGGCAGCCAAGGTTTTAACCGATAAAAAAATATATAATAAATTAATTGTTGAATAATCGGGGGTGAATATGTTTTTGACATCTGATAATAAATTGAAAGTAAAATGGTTAAAATGGGGTGGGGCAATAACACTGGTTTTGGTATTGTTGGGTGTTGTCTGGTTTGATAAACCGTTGTACATTTTGATGCGACATCTAGATAGCCCGATTTGGAAGGTTTTTGATAGGGTGTTTGATGTTAAAATGTGGTTGATTTTGACAGGTTTGTTATTGTTATTGGTTTATGCAAAAAAAACACTTGATTCAAATATAAAATACAAAAACGATAAAAATCAGTTTAGTATTATCTCAATCGTAAAAGATTTCATGACAAAGGTTCGCACCAATTACGCTTTTTTGATTTTTTCATCCGTATTATCTGCGGGAATTGTTGCGCAAATAATCAAGGTCATTGTTGGTCGTTTTCGTCCAATATTTTTTGAAGCCTTGGACATTACCGGGTTTCGTCCTTTTTCATTTGAATGGGCGTTTAATTCGATGCCATCGGGACACAGTGCGGCTACATTTGCAGGTCTTGTTATGGTTGGAATGTTGGTTCCAAAATACAAACCATTGACATGGACATTGGCTATAATTGTTGGGGCATCGCGTATTGCGTGTGGTGCGCATTGGCCAACAGATGTAATATTGGGTGCTTTTATCGGTATGGTCGCCGCTGATTTAATAAAGTGGTGGGCATATAAACGGAAATAAAGTTCAAATAATGTGTGCCGACTTTCGTCGGCACTACTTTATTATATTTAAACTCTGAACTTTGAACTTTGAACTTTTTATGATAAAATGCATGTCATGAAATCAGAATCTAAATTTTTACCAGACAGTGTTTCTGGTGCGTTAAAATCGCTGTTTATGCGCGTGTGTGGTGCGGCGATATTGTTGATTGGCCTTTGGGCAATGCTTTCGCTTATATTTAGTAATTCTTATCTGGATGGTTTTTCATGTGCAAGTACATTTGGTGCGCAATCTTTTATGGGGAATATCGTCGGCTTTATTAAATATTCTATTGGTTTTATTCCAGCGCTGTTTTTGATTTTGTGTCTGATGCGTTGGGGAATATCAATGGCAATGAATTGGGATGCCGAATATGCGCCAGAATATAATATATTGCGTGGTTTTGTTGCCGTATGTGCTGGGGCGGCGGGTTTTGGTATTACTGCGCCATCTGCTACATTTGGCGGACTGGTCGGCGCAATTGCGTCAAGCGATGTGCAATCTGTTATTGGCAGTTGGGGTGTTATTTTTGGATTGGTTTGTATTGGTGTATTTTTTGTAATGGCCGGAATGTTGTTACATATTAAATGGTCACATGTTCAATCGTTGATGTATCGGATATGGTATGCTGTGCGTTGGGTTCTTGCGCTGTTCCATCTTGTTCCGCCAGCAGAGGAAGAAGAATATGAAGACGACGAAGAAGATGAAGAAGGGGAAGAAGAAACAGAAGAAGATGAAGAGGGTGAAGACGAAGAAGAAAAGCCAAAACGCAAGCGCAGAAAGAAAAAAGTTGAGGAAGATGAAGAAGAGGTCGAATATCAATTACCAGATCCTGCTTTCTTGAAACGGTCTGATTTCGGTAAAAATGTTGTCACGGCTGAAATGAAAAAGAATGCCGTTAATATGGAAGGTTATTTTTCGACATATCGCATAAACGGCAGTGTTACTGGTATTCGTCCGGGCCCAATTGTAACATTATATGAATTTTTGCCCGAAGAAGGGACGCGTATGGCGGATGTTAAAAAGACAGTTGACGATATGACGCGTGTTATGGCGGCTGAAAATATTCGTATTGCACATATTCCATCAACCCAGCTGATTGGTGTTGAAATGGCGAATCTTAAACGTGAAACGGTGCGGTTCCAAGAACTTGTCGCAGATGAACGTTTTGTTGAATCAAAATTCAAGATACCGCTTGCGCTGGGGGTTGATATTGGTGGAAACCCAATGTATTTTGATTTGGCGAAAATGCCACATATGTTGATTGCTGGGCGAACAGGATCGGGTAAATCGGTGTTCGTGCAATCAATTATTACATCAATCGTTTATCACTTTACCCCAGATAAATGTAAATTGATTATTATTGATCCTAAGGGGTCTGACTTTGGTTTCTGGGACGATATTCCACATCTTATTACACCAATTGTTAAGAATAATCCAGAGGCATCGGTTAATGCGCTTAAATGGGCTGTGCGTGAAATGGATGATCGATATCAGCAATTACAGTTGGTAAATGCGCGTAATATTGAAACGTATAACGAAATTATGGCTGAAAAGCGGGATAGGGGCGAAACAATAACAAAGCAAGTTGCCGTTGGAACAGATGAAGAAACTGGCGAATTGTTGTTTGAAACCCAAGAAGTTGATATGTCTGATATGCCATACATCGTTATTATTATTGATGAGGTTGCAGATTTGATGTCGCTTGCGCGCAAGGATGTTGAGGCATGTGTTCAACGCATTGCGCAGAAAGCGCGTGCAGCCGGTATTCACCTTGTTATGGCGACACAGCGTCCAGATACCACTGTTATTACTGGAACAATTAAATCTAATTTCCCGACACGCGTATCATTCCAGGCGCGCAGCACGATTGATTCTATGACGACTTTGGGCGAAAAGGGTGCAGAACAGTTGTTGGCGATGGGTGATATGTTGTTCAGCGATGCTGGACGTGTGCCAGTGCGTATACATGGCGCATTTATCTCTGATGATGAGTTGAAGAAGATTGGTAATTTCTTGCGATCCCAGGCAGAACCAGAATATGTGTCAGGTGTTATTGAAAGCGAAGAAGATGGTGGTGCATTCGGTGGAACTTCTGCTGGCGCTTCTGGGGGCAAGGGCGATGATTTATATGCCCAAGCAGTCGAGATTGTTCGTCGTGATAAAAAACCAACAATTTCATATCTGCAACGGAGATTACAAATCGGGTATAACAAGGCGGCAACACTTGTTGAACGGATGGAAGCCGAAGGCATAGTCAGCGCCCCCGACGCAAATAACAAAAGACACATTTTGTAATATGCCGCCCAGTTGGGCGGTATTTTTACCTATTTACTCTTTTTGTCTTTATATTTTGTTTTTAAGCCTTTTTGTGATATAATTTTTATCAAAAGGAGAAAATATATCATGAAAAAACAATTAGCTTTATTGGTTGGGGCGGTTGCAATTGCAGGTGTTATGCCGGCGGTTGCTGCAACAAATATGGGCACACGTGCTGGGTCCAGTGCGACTTTGTCAAGCAATCCTGCAACACGGACGCGTCAGAACGTTGATTATGCTAAATATCAGACCCGTTCTAATACGGCGACATATACAAAGCAAGATGGCAAGAATATTTATTATACACAACCATCAAACCGCAGCGCATTGTATAAACAGTATGCTTCAAGTGGTTCAACGCAAAATGTGCGTTCTTCACGTGCGGAAACGGTGCGCAGTGAGGTAAAGCGGAAATATTACCTTGCACATCCGTTCTATCAACCATTAAAAGGTAAATTTGGTTCGGTAACTGATTTGGCATATACCACAAACAGTTATGATTTTACATTGAAAGATATGGATACAACAATTGCTAGTGGTACTTTTGGTGCATTAGAAGGCGAAAAGGGCACATGGAAATCAACACAATTCGCAATCAAAGAAGATTTTAGTTATGGTATCACAAACGAAATTGCTTTGGTTGGTATGTTGCGCTATGAAATTAATGAAAACAAATTTGATTGGAAAAACTTTGATGATGATAAAGATGACGATAATGGTTTGAACATCTTTGGTATCGGGGCGCAATGGCGTGCCATTGACACCGCTGATTGGATTGGTGAATTGTCTGCATATTTCCAACACCAAAAAGATGTTGCGAATAATTATCTGATTGAATTAAAAGCGGGATACAAAGTTTCTCGTTCAACAATATACGGTTTGTTGCGTGGTCAATATGTTGATATTGATGGTGACGCATACGGCAATGGTATCGAAGCAAAAGACCCAACACGTGCAATGTTTGTTGCGTATGCTTTGGATGACAGCGCCTTCTATGTCGAAGGTGGCGCTGGTGTGTTCAGTGTATTGGATGAAGATTGGACATTGAATATCGAGGGTATCTATGGGCATTATGATTGGCACGATCAGTTATCTGTCAAAGCAGAGATTGGGTGGCAACCAAATGACTGGATGGCTTTGGGGTTGTATGCACGTGCATCATTGTATGATAGCGCCAATGATAAAGATTTGGACTTTTATTGGTATCAACCAAGTTTAGCAGATGTTGATACAGGCCTTACCAAAGTTGGCAAGGTAAACTTGAAAGACAATCAAGAAATGTCGATTGGTATGCGGGCAGTGTTCCAATTCTAAAAAAGGTGTGTCAAAATTTTATGGTGATGACCGGGCTTGCGCTTGGTTGTCACCGTAATGATATATAAAGGTTGTGTGTATGCGAAAAAAAATAATCGCGCTTTTTATGGTTGTGTTGATGGCAGCGCCATTTGCGGCGCGTGCAGATTTTGATTTGGAAACAGATACTTCTGATCCGTTGTTTATGTTAAGTACGGAATCAGTGTTATCAGAATCGTCTGTATCGTATGCACATGAATATCATCATGACTTTTTAAGAATAGGCCAGGCGTTTTCGTACGGATTAAATGATAGACTAACTATCAGCATGCGTACACATTATCAGTTTGATTTTACCGATGGTCAATCAGGTTTTTCAAGTGTTGATTTGGGTGGTGTTTATCGTATGGGTAATGCAGATGATAATGATGCACAAATGATTTCTGATTTGATATTGGGTTTCAAGTTTGGCGGTTCATCACATGTACGAACACCAGAATTTGCAGATTCTACATATTATGCGGGTTTGCGGTTTGGACGGCAATTTGCAGGGGTCAGTTTGGCCGCAACAATAAAATCAACATGGGTGTTTGATGGTGAACGCGGATTGTCTTATATTGACTTTATACCGGAATCTTATTTCAGGTTGGATGAAAACTGGCGGTCCGGTTTTGGCTTTACTTTTCGTAAATCGACAAATCCAAATTTGTTGAACAATCAAGAATGGTTGAATCTTAAATTAATATGTCAATTTGGACGCACGCAATATGCTGGGTTTGTTGACTATGAATTTGAAGATGACGAAGTCCAGGTTGGTATGAAAGTAAATATATTGTTTTAATAATTTATTTTTTCCCTAGCTTTTCACGCAGACCGTTCCAATAATCTAATCTCTTTTTTATTTCGCGTTCGAATCCGCGTTCAACCGGTGTATAGAATGTCCGTCGGCCCATTTTTTCTGGAAAACAATTTTGTCCCGAAAAACCAATTTCTGTATCAGGTTCGTAAATATATCCGGCACCATAACCCATATTTTTCATCATGCGGGTTGGGGCATTTAAGATATTCTTTGGCGGGGGCAGTGATCCGAATTCTTCGGCAGCTGCATAAGCCGAATGAATCGCGACATCTAAACGATTGCTTTTTGGTGCGGTGCCAAGATATACGACCAATTCTGCCAATGCAATGTCGCCCTCAGGCGAACCCATGCGTTCGTATGCGTTCCATGCAGCAATTGCCATTTGAATTGCATTCGGATCGGCAAGACCAACATCTTCCATCGCGAATCTTGTTAAACGACGGAATATATACATGGGGTCTTGACCCGATGTCATCATGCGGGCAACCCAATACAGTGCCGCATCGGTGTCCGATGCACGTAATGATTTGTGAACAGCGGAAATCAAATTGTAATGTTCGTCACCTGCGCGGTCTGATAGTGGTGCGCGTTTTTGAACCGCATTATCTAATTCATTGGGTGATAAATTCTTTTTGAATTTTGCATTTAATAAATATTCGACTGTATTTAATAAAAATCGCGCATCGCCATCCGACATTTGTGCAAGGTGTATGCGCGCGTCTTTATCCAATGGTAATTTTTTTCCAGTGAATTTTTCGGTGCGTTTTATCAATTCAATTAAATCGTCTGTGCCCAACGGTTCCAACACACCGACATGGCAACGCGAAAGCAACGCATTATTCAAATTAAACGATGGGTTTTCCGTTGTCGCGCCGATAAACACGACCGTGCCATCTTCCAAATAGGGAAGAAGTGTATCCTGTTGTGTTTTGTTAAAACGGTGAATTTCATCGATAAACAATAATGTTCCGCGACCAATTTGTTGACGTAATTTTGCCGCCTCAACCGCCTTCTTGATGTCGGCCGTGCCAGAAAATACCGCCGACATCGGAACAAAATCCATATCAACGGAATTTGCCAATGCGCGCGCAATTGTTGTTTTGCCGCATCCTGGGGGGCCCCATAATATAAGATTGGACAGTTTTTGATTTTCAACCATACGGCGAACAAGACCGTTTTCACCAAGTAATGCGGTTTGACCCAAAATGTCGTCAATAGTGTTTGGACGCATTTGGTCTGCTAAAGGTCTGTTGTCGTTAATCATTTTTGTTTGACTTTAATTTTACTTGTATTTTATTTGTGGTATAATAATTGTAGTAAATAAAAAAGAGGTTGGCAATTGGTAAATAATACAAAAGAAGCAGAGGTTGCATTGGCTGTCGCAAATCTGGCGGCGGCGGCGATGGCTGCAAATCCAAAACTTACCATGGCCGCGGCGGTTGCCCAAGCACGAACAACATTGTTGGGACGGGCGGCAAGTGATGCGGAAATCGCAAAATCTGTGCGTCCAGATAAAATTCAATGTCTTGAGGATGGCACATGGCACACGATGTTGCGTCGGTATATAAAGCGCAAATACAATTTAACCCCAGAACAATATCGGGAAAAGTGGGGGTTGCCACACGACTATCCTTTTGTTGCACCGAACTATGCGGCAAAGCGTTCTAAGATTGCAAAGAAGACAGGATTCGGAAAAAAGAAGTAAAGGTCACCAATTATGGCGCGCAAAGAAAACATATTGGAAGCTGGAATTAAAAAATTGGCATTTAATGCCGGTAAAAACTTTGCAAAATTGAAAAAGATAATAAAAAAGCCCATTGAGAAAGATGCCGGTGGCAATAACAGACCTGGTGCTGTTGCGGATAAAGTTTTTGGGGCGGGTGCGCAGACTGTTGCGGAAGCTTTCAATTTAAGTGGCGCGCTTAGTTTATGGTTAGCGGAATGTTTTGTTAATGCTTTTGATGTTACTTTTGTTAACAACTGGGTCTTGCGTTATATGAAAAAAAGAAACGCAGAAAAAAATAAAAAGCATCCTGATGCCGCTGCATACGCGATATGGTATTTAATGTTGGTTATGATGTTAGGCGGGGCAGCTGGCATAAAGAACAAAGATAAAATCACCGATAATGTTAAAGACAAAATTGAAAATGTAAAATACGCAAAAAAATTAAAAACACACAATATAAATACTATCAAGATAGACCCGAATTTACCCAAAGATCAATGGTTGGCCCAGATAGATAATATATGGGAATACATTTATATGGAAACGGTGCTAAGTGAGGGTTTTGTTAATGAAGCATATGCAGATGTTGGTGATACGGGCGGTTATATGACAATTGGGTCTGGTTATATGATTGGTAAGACAAAACCAACCGGCAACAAGGACAGGGCCATTATCAAAGAAAGAAAAAACTTTTTTGAAAAAGTTTTGGGAAAACCATATACAAATGGTGTTTCGGTATCTTATGAGGAAAATGAACGTTTGGTTCGTGCTTTCTATGAAACATATGTGTGGCCATCTATGAAAGATAATTTTTCAACCCCAATGGACGCGCACCTGTTTATTGAATTGGGAATTGGAATGTATAATCGTGGCCAGGGAATTTACAAAGATAAACAAGATGGTCAAGACATAAGACAATCTGTGAATGATGATGAAAGTTTGAACGATATTGTGAACAAGTTCGATGACTTGTGCAAGGCGGGGAATGCCGGGTTACGCCCAAAATATGGTGTTGCGGCGCATCGTGTTTTGGGAAATATATCCGACAGGGATATTCTTGATTCGTATGCGAATTCTGTATATCAAATGAACTCCAAAAAACTTTGGAAAGATGGATCATTGCTTGCATACGATGATGTTGCGGAAGACCTTAAAAATGTGCGGACAGCAAATATTCAAAAAAACGGACGAACATATGAACAAAAAAGATTGCGGGAATATCTTAGTCCGTCTGCCGTTGCTGTAATTGAAAAAGGCGGTCTTTTTGATAATGACTTTGTTTTTGATAATAAAACACCTTCAATCAAACAAGAATCGTCAGCAGAAAAATTAAATGAACTTGGTGAAAAACTTTACGATGATGGTGACTATAAGGGCGCAATCAAAAAATTCGAATTGGCAATCAGGGAAAATCCAAATCTATATATTGTTTACAGCAATATGGCAATATCGTATTATCAATTAGGCGAATATAACAAGGGACTTAAAGTAATAGATAATTTTATTGCCAGTTCTAATTTTAATTCGGCGCCAAAAGAAGTAAAGGGGTATACATATTTTAATGGCGCGCTATGTTATGAAAAACTTGGGGATACAGAAACAAGAAAATCAAAAAAGATTGCGTATTATAACAAAGCCAAAGAATATGCAGCCAAAGGGGAAACTGTCGCAAATACACAATATAAATCTTTGAACAGTAGAATTGATAACAAGATAAAAGAAGCGGGGTCAAAAAGTAAAATTGTTGCATTTAATAATGCAACCAAACAGCTTCAAGAAAAAATGATAAACGCACAGTTTAATTTGGATAAAAACAGTGAAAGCCGCGCATAGCACAATATAGGGGGATTTTAATTATGCAAGTTTATGTAAATTTTAATGATAAACGGTGGAAAAAATACTATATCGATTTTAATAAAATCGCAAATGCGGCGGGTCCAAAAAGTAAAGATGCTGAAGTATCTATCACATTAACAAATGATAAAGAAATACATAAACTGAATAAAAAATATCGCGGTATTGATAAACCAACGAATGTTTTATCGTTTGAATTGGGTGATGATTTGTTGCTGGGCGATATTTATATATCTCTTGATACGGTTAAACGCGAAGCAGCGGCGGAAAATATAAGTATTGCTGAACACACCGCACACATGGTTGTGCACGGTATGTTGCATCTGCAAGGGTATGACCACATAACCGATGATGAAGCAAAAATAATGGAATCGAAAGAAGTCACTATAATGAAAAAATTAGGATATAAAAATCCTTATGCTGATGAGTGTCAATGTGGTTGTGGTAATAAATGCAATTGTAAAAACTGTTCGTGTTGTAGTTGCCCAGGGGACAAAACAATATCGTTTTTAAAAAAATTAAAAGTGCGTGAAAATGGATTTTGGCAATATGCGCTATATGCACTGTTTGGTGGTGTTGCTGCATTTGGATTTGCACCTTTTTATATGTGGTGGGCAACTGTTCTTGGTGTTGCTGGTGCATATTGGTTAACTGTGCGGCGGAAAAATTATAGTGGTTTGTGGCATGAGTTTTTGCGTATTTCGCCATTTGGTATCATGTATGCAATATCAATGCTATGGTGGACATTAAATTCAATATATGTTGTGCCAGAATTAACAAAGCAGTTTGCGATATGGACCGTGCCGGCATTAATTGGAATTGGTATATTTGGGGCATTATTCTTTACTTGGCCATTTGTTGCAGTTGCTAAGAATGCAATGAATTCTGTATCACGTGTATTTATGTTTTCTGGTGTATGGACTTTGATTTTATGGTTGCGCGAATGGTTTTGTACTGGTTTTCCATGGAACCCGATTGCAAATATTGCTTTGCCATTTCCAGTAATTGCAAATTCAATGTCGTTATGGGGGGCGTTGGGATTAACATTTATTATCATTGGCATAATTGCTAGCTGTGTTGAATTATTAAGCAATCATAAAAAAACATCTAATATGATTGTGTTTTTATTGTTTGTAATAACGGCTGTATGTGGTGGTTTTTACGGTATACACAATATTAATGTTGCATCAAACGATGTATCAAAGTCGGCAACAATTCGTATTGTTCAACCGGCGCAAAACCAATCGCAAAAAATTGCATACACGCGTGCAGATGCATTAAAACAAGCCGAAGAAAATTTGATGAATTTATTTGCCTTCGGTGCAAAAGGTGACAAAGTGGATTTAATTGTTTTTCCAGAAACAACATATCCATATGCGATAACTGATTCTGATGATATGCCATTGGCAAAAGCATTAAAAACAAATGTTGTTATCGGGGCAAATTATGTGTCAGGTGGAAAAGTTTATAATTCAATGATTGTATCTGGTGCAGATGGCAATATTACAAATATATATAACAAATCACACCTTGTTCCATTTGGTGAATACAGTCTGTTTGGTTTTATGCCATCGCCTGCACACTTATCACATGGTGATGGGGCGGAATTGATTTCAATAAACGCGGCTGAAACAGATTTTGTTTTTGCACCAGCGGTGTGTTACGAGATTATTTTTACTGATTCTCTTGTCCCGGCATCATCGTTAACACCAAACGCAATAATAAACATTACAAATGACACTTGGTTTGGAAACACACCTGGAACATATCAGCATTTGGATATGGTGCGGCGTTATGCGATTGAATCTGGATTGCCTGTTGTGCGTGCTAACTATTCCGGAATAAGTGCGTTTGTTTTGTCAAATGGTGAAATTTTATCTTCGTTGCCAATCGGGCAGAGTGGTGTAATTGACGGAACCGTTTGGGGCGCACATAAAACACCATATCGCGCCATTGGTCGTGATGGAATGATGATTATTATTTTGCTGATTGCATGTATTGGCGTAATATCCACACGCGGACGGCGGACGAAAGATTAGATTCAGGTGAACGCACGGAATCAATTTCTTGGATAATTGATGCAACCGAACGATTTTCTGATTTTGCAATTTTATTTAGTGCCACAACAAATTCTTCTTCCAGTGAAATACTGGTTTGGTGACCCGATAAAGACACAGATATTTTTTTCATATTAAAATTTTCCTGCTATTAAACAATCGGTCATCGCGCGATATGGATCATCATATTTGCGCAGAATCCGCAAGTTCAGGTTATCCAGCATATAGAATGTGCCAAAGGCATCAAACGCAAACCAAAATAAATCGTTGCGACCAAATATTGTTTTGCCGCGAATTTCTGGTGTGGCAACCAAGTTTATATTGATATCAACAATAGACGGAATAGGGGTATTAATTCCACGTTCAACCTCAACAGGTCCAAAAATATATCCGTTCCCAAGATTTATTGCAGATGCAAAATTATATAAATCAAGAAAAATTGATGGTAACATTGCGCATCGACGCGATTGCAAAGCGTTGTTTGCCATTTCTGTATCGCGTTTTGCAGCCGCAGGGTAAATGGTTGCGCCACGTGATTTAACCAATGATAAAAATTCGGTTGTATTCATTTTTACTCCATTCCGCGTGATGTAGCAATCTGTGCCGCAATTTCAGACAAACGATCCTGGGTTGCGTTACCACCATCACCGCTGCCCCCAAGATGTGTAGGAATATAAATTTTTTTAGATGGGTTGGGTAACCAGATAATATCGTTGCCAGCCTGTTCGATAATAAACCTGTCCATATTATGTGAGTATGGAAAAGTCAAACACATAAAAAGATTATCGATTTCCAATTTGCCACCCCAAACAAGCGGAACACGAAAACGTACAGATAAATTTGTTGGTATGCGGCGACCCATAATCAAATCAATAAAATCTTGTTGAGATAAGTTTAAACTGATAGCAAGTTCTTGGATAGAATCTGTCAAGGTTGTTGTAAATGCGTGGACCAGTTCATGATATTTTTTAAACCAATCAGGTGCAATCTGATGTGGCGTGGGACGCAAAGATTCCAATGGCATATCGTCCATTCCAAGATCAGCAATTCTTTGTTCAGCAGCATCCTGGCTTAAGTGCATCAGATTTTCCTTATGTAATCAATGACGGTTCCGATATAAGCAGAATATGCATCAAAGTTTTCGATATCATCTTCGGCTGGTGGTATATTTTTGTGTTCGTTAATATATGTACGCAATTCATCAATATTTGCAAAATTCAAAATATTTGAATCTTCTTTATCTGGTGCGTTAATTATAAAAGCATTGATATGTATTTCGATATCTTCCAATGTGTCCAAGAAAACATTTTGCAATGTGTCGATTGTTTTTTGCATATCTTGTGTTGTAACATCCGTTGCACCAATCCACAGTTCTTCATCTGTACCAATCGCAATTACAGATGTTTGAATGTTTTTAATTCTTGGCGTCCCCTTAACCACATAACCAGCGTTTGTGAAGATATCACGTATTTCCGTAAAGTCTTGTTCTGGGTCTGTTTTTACCATTGGGTTATCCGATATGGCAGAAGAGTGTGGTGCGGTCGCTCTGGATACTTGCGATATATTTAGTCGTGGAGGTCGTGCAAGTGCAGGTTGAATATTTGTTGATGATACAGAAGAATTTTGTGTCTGTTTTGTGGGTTGTTCTGATTTTTGTGTATCGGTACCAAGTGTTTTCTGGGCTGGTTGCTTTTCTTGTGTTTGGGTTTTATCGAATACAGGTAATACGATTTTGCGGTGGTGTGGTTGAATCAAAACATACAATCCCAAAATCATTATCACAATAAACAACACAAGCGATAGATAAAAAGATGTTTTTATCGGTTGGTTTGACGCCTGCATATATGCCAGATATTGCCAATGTTGCCCGACAAATAAATTAAAACCGTATTTTATGTTGAACCAAAAACTTGCGCCCAAGGTTACCGCCAGTAACCATAACAGTCCAATCAAGATATTATTTATTTTGTGTCTCATTTCGCTTTAATTGTATCATATTTATGATAAAGTAAAAAGGAAAGAATGATTGACGAAAAAGAGATTTTTAACGAAGTTCATGGTAATATCAGTATTGTTTGTCCAGACGATTGTGTCGGGGCTGATTTGGCTGCAATGGCTGGGCGCGCAATATCAAACAAAGCGCGGTCTATATGTGTAAATTCGTCAAAAATTGCTGATATGTGGCCATGGTTAGAAAAAGCGAAAACAAAAATAATCGCACGTTTTATTATTGATGGTGCAATTAATGAAAGTTTTATGTCTGATTTATCAATAAAAATAAGTTCTGCCTTTCGTGATGGGGCAGATGGCGCAATTATTTTTATGGATGTTTCTAGGTTGCGTAAGTTTGCAGCAGAGATTTCCAGTATTCGTGATGATTTATTTTTTAATAAATCTTTTGGTATTGGATTGGATATTACCAAGATAGATGCTTTCGATTGGGAAAATTTGTTTGGTATATTAAAACTAATTCGTGCCGATTCGCTGTGTTTAGTTTTTGATAATGATACTGGAAATAAATCTGATTTTGTTGGACGAGTGTTTGCCGCATTAAATGCAAATCGTAATGGTTGGGATGGAAACTTGAATTTTATGTTTGGGCAAAATATTATACGTATTGATCAAACATATCGTTTGATACAACAGATGATGCCAGGTGTCGTTTCTAAAACAGAATTTTTTATAGATATTGATATGGCATAATATTTTGTATACAGCAGAAATAGCTGTATAGCGCATTTTTATTTTTCAATTATTATATATTTTGGAATTGTGGTATGTGCCATATTTTTTTCTTGATAACGCGTGTGTATCGTTTCCAAGTTTGGTGTGGAATATTTTAGTTTTGTTGCGTTTATTTGATTGCATATCCAATCAAAATATTCCCAGTGATCTGTGCCAATAATTATTTGACCATTCGTGGAAAGATGTGTTGATAACATTGTTAAAAATTCAGCAGATAACAGACGGCGTTTTTCATGCCGTGCCTTTGGCCAGGGGTCTGGGTGTAATACCCAGATTTGTGAAAATTTCGAATCGGTTTCGCGCAGATAATCGCGAACATCATCTGGCCAGATATAAATGTTTTTATATTCGGGTAATACACCATTTGTTTTTTCGTCGCACATCGCGGAAAGTAATGCGGCAACACCATTTGCAAATGGTTCGGCACCGACAATAATCGAATCGGGGTGGACAACCGCCAAATCGCGAACATGTTCACCATTACCAAACCCGATTTCTAAAATTAAATTCCCGGCCTTTTTGATGCTTTTTGGCGAAATGGCCGGCAAAATATTATCCATCAGCCACAATTTTCGTGTGGACAGTTTTTTGCCATGGCGACGACCAAAGGTTCGTATTTCTTGATTTTGCATATATTTAGTATAAAATCACAATTATTAAAAAACAAGGTATTTGAATATGAGACAGGGTTTATCAAAAGATTTGATAGCGCGTGTATTGGGTGCGGAGCCGAAATATACGATTGCAGATTTAGAGGCAAAATTTCCACCGCGTAATTTGCCCGATGGCGCGTTTGTGACGCGTTTTGCCCCAAGTCCAACGGGTATGATGCACCTGGGGGGGCTGTATGGCGCG
Organism: uncultured Pseudomonadota bacterium; assembly: GCA_902787665.1. GTDB lineage: Bacteria > Pseudomonadota > Alphaproteobacteria > Rs-D84 > Rs-D84 > Enterousia. Next base: position 13,609 of record CADAHF010000007.1, on the reverse strand, counting down.
TTGATTGATTATAAATTGGCATCGCAATCGGGCGGGGTGTTTATGTTACGTATTGAAGATACTGATACCAAACGTGAGGTTGCAGATGCTGTTAAAATTATTATTGATTCGATGAATCGTTTTGGTTTGAAATATAATAATGATGAAAACTATGGACCATATTATCAATCGCAACGCAAGGATATCTATCATTCTGTTGCGGCGGATTTATTGGCGCGTGGACTGGCATATCCGTGCTTTTTAACCGCCGAAGATATGGAAGAAATTCGCAGTCGTCAAACCGCGGCGGGCTTTGCAACTGGTATTTATGGTGAATTTGCACGCGACAGGGATTTGACGGAAGAAGAGATTGTTGCACACCTTGATAATGGTGAAAAACCAACAATTCGTCTGTATTCAAATGGTGATACGAACAAAAGAATTTTCTGTAAGGATGCAGTTCGTGGTTCAATCGGATTTCCAGAAAATAATGAAGATATCGTTTTAATTAAATCAAATGATGGTTTGCCGACATATCATTTTGCGCATTTGTGTGACGACCACTTTATGCGGACAACGCATGTTATTCGTGGTGAAGAATGGCTGCCATCATTGCCACTGCATACACAACTGTTTCGTATGATGGAATGGACACCGCCAATGTATATTCACACATCAACGATTGATAAAATTGATGAAGAATCAGGCAAGCAGAGAAAGCTTTCCAAACGTAAAGACCCAGAGGCAAATGTTGAATTTTTCTTGCACGATGGTTGGCCAACAGAAGCAGTGTTGGAATATTTGGGAAACATCGCGGCATCGGGATATGAAGAAGCGAAAACAAAAGGTGCGGTAAAATCGTTTTGGGATTATGAGATAAAACCAAAAAAGATTCCAATGTCAGGCGCATTATTCGATATGAAAAAATTGGAATGGTGGGCCAAAGAATATATTGGTGGGATGCCAGTTGCGGATTTGATTAATGCGGTAACGAATTGGGCAAATGAATATGGTACCGACGATAATAAGATGCAGGTTGCCGATTCGAAATATTTAACTGGTGTGCTGGGGATTGAACGCGATAATCCAAAACGTGTGCGTAAAGATTTTATTACGTGGAAACAAACATTGGAAAATGTCGCATTTTTTTGGGATAAACTTTTCGTGCCAGCAAGCGATTATGAATATAACAAAGATGCATTAAAAGCATTTTTGGAAACTTATGATGCAGCAGATGATAAAGACACGTGGTGGAATAAAATTGTCGCGATTGCGGAAAAGGTTGGTGTTAAAAATGGTGATGTTGCGATGAATCTGCGCGTGGCATTGGCAGGTCGCACAAATACACCAGATCTGTATTCCATAATGACAGTTATGGGGGGTGACATGGTAAGACGGAGAGTGCAAAATGCAATTTAAGCCAAATTTTGATTTGTATCGTGAATGGAAAGATGCAAATAAATCCCAGGACTTTGCTTGTAATTCTGCATATATTGCGGTTTTCAAGCACGATAATAAAACACTTGTTTATATGTGTGATGTGCATCGTTTCAATGTGTCTTTTGATATGGTTGATATGTGTTTTGCTGATGATTTTATAACAAAACCAGATGTATTGTTGACCGAAATGGAAAATGCCGATTATGAAAGAAAATTAAATTGGCATGGTTATCAGGATAATACTCTTGCATATGCGGCGGGTGTAGCAGCACGTCGAAACATACCGGTGGTGTTTGCAGATTTGTCGAAATCGCAATATGTTGATGTTATAAATCGTGGTTTCCCAGATAATCAAATTACAGAAAATGATTTGCATAAGGTTTTTGGGTCTGGTGGTCCAAATAGTAATGGAAATATTTATCAACAAATGTCCGCATATGTTGATAAGTTTGGTCGTGACAGATTCATGCTTGACAATATCGCGGCTGCGTTAAACAAATATGATACGGTGTTTTGTATATTTGGACGTGGGCATTTTGAATCACAACGTTTAGTATTGGAAGACATGATGGGCAAACCAGAATATATAACCAAGGTACCGAACACTCGTGGTGATTTCTCAGATTTAAAGATCAAACCAGAGAAATTGATCGATTTTGATTATTCTATTAAAAATAAGAAAACTTCTATATTTTCGTTTATTAGGGGTAAAAGAAAGGTAAAGGATAAAACAAATGACAAAATCAAAAACACAAATTCGAAAAAGATTGAAAGAAGTTAAGTGCGATTCGCATGCGTGTCGTGTATTAAAGGCATTACGGGCAACTGGGCTTTTTCGTTGGGAACGCCCAAGTACACGCGGTGAAGAGGCATTAAATGTTTTAACACATGGTATTGGAATTGGTCTTGCAATTGCCGGATTGGTATTGTTGGTTGTCTATGCCGCGATTGCTGGTGACGCATGGGCGGTTGTGTCGTGTGCAATTTTTGGTGCAACAATGATCGCGTTATATTTGGGTTCAACGATGTGCCATGCATTGATTGGTAAAAAGGGTGAATGTTTTTTTGAGATTTGGGATAACATCGCCATCTATGCGTTGATTGCCGGCACATACACGCCGTTTATGTTGGTAAATTGTCGCGGCCCAATTGGATGGTCTGTGTTTGGATTTTTATGGGCGATAACAATATTGGGTGCGATTATAAAAATTCGTAATCCGCATCAACAGCCAAAGGGAACGGTTGCGTTATATTTGGCAATGGGTTGGACATTGTTATTCATTTTGCCAGATATGATTCGTCATATTTCCCCGCGTGGTATGTGGTTTATTTTGGCGGGCGGACTGTCGTATTCGTTTGGGGTAATATTCTATGTATGGCGCCGATTAAAGTTTAGCCATATGGTTTGGCACTTGTTCTGTATCGCAGGGTCGGTATGTTTCTTCTTTGCGGTTTTGTATGGTTCAATCATAGATTACCCGATGATCGCGGGTTAAAGAAAACCGCCGAAATGGCGGTTTTTTCTTTACTTAATTAAAAAAAGCGAATATAATTAAGGCACTATGTTTATGAATTTGTTTGTTTTTACAACAACTACAACAACCCCTGCGGGGGTGTAATTTCTAATTGCGCTTTTTTATGCGCGCGCTATAATCAAAAAACAAAAATCAAATAAATATAAAATATACAGAGGTTTTTATTATGTCTTATCCAATTGAAACGGTTCGTCATTCGCTGGCACACGTTATGGCGGCAGCAGTACAGAAATTATTTCCAGATGTTAAGTTTGCTGGGGGGCCGGCGATTGAAAACGGGTTCTATTATGACTTTGATACCGAACACAGATTTTCTGAAGAAGACTTTGCAAAAATTGAAAAAGAAATGCGCGAACTGATTAAATCAAACGGTCGGTTCGAACAGCGTTTTGTTAGCCTGGATGAAGCAAAGGGTTTATTCAAATTCCAACCATATAAAATGGAATGGTTAAATGAATATGATGCCGCAGGTGAACAATTGTCGGTTTATACTTTCCGTGACTTTACCGATTTGTGTCGTGGACCGCACGTGGAAAGTTCCAAAGATTTACCACGTGATGGATTCAAAATAAGAACGGTTGCGGGTGCATACTGGAAGGGCGACGCAAAAAATAAAATGTTGCAACGCATTTATGTTGATGCGTTTGCGTCCAAGGAAGAATTAGACCAATTCCTGAAAATGCAGGAAGAGGCCGCCGCGCGTGACAATCGTAAATTGGGTAAAGATATGGATTTGTTCCATTTTGAACCAGAATATGCGCCGGGTGCGGTGTTCTGGCACAATAATGGTTATCGTATTTATCGTAAATTGATTGAATACTTGCGTGCGCGTCAAGAACGGGCAGGGTATTTGGAAATATCAACACCATCAATTATGGACCGGTGCTTGTGGGAACGTTCGGGCCATTGGGCAAAGTATGGGGCACATAACTATTCGGGAAAAACACAAGACGGCAAAACGTTCTGTGTAAAGCCAATGTCTTGTCCAGGTGGTATGTTGGTGTTTGGTCAGGGTATCAAGTCGTATAAAGATTTGCCGTTGTATCTGGCAGAGTTTGGTAAGGTTTGTCGTTATGAAGCCGCCGGTGGACTGTCGGGATTGATGCGTGTGCGTGAATTTACCCAAGACGATGCTCATATATTCTGTACCGAAGAACAGCTGGAAACGGAAGTCGTAAAAATCTTGAAATTTATTAAAGATATTTATGGCAAATTCGGTTTTGATAAAATATCAATGAAATTGGCAACACGTCCAAATTCTGAGTTTCGTATTGGTTCAGACGAAGTTTGGGATAAAGCAGAGGGTGCATTAAAACATGCGCTGGATGCGAACGGTATTGAATACGAAATCGCCGAAGGTGATGCCGCATTCTATGGACCAAAGATTGATAATTATCTAAAAGATTCTATGGGTCGTGTATGGCAGTGCGGAACGGTTCAGTTGGATATGAACCTGCCGGAAAGATTTGATTTGTCTTATGTGGGCGAAGATGGTGAAAAACATCGTCCAATTATGTTGCATCGTGCATTGTTGGGGTCTATTGAACGATTCATGGGTGTGTTGCTGGAATCAACCGGTGGTATTTTGCCATTGTGGTTGTCACCAGAGCCTGTTGTCGTTACTCCAATTTCCGAAAAACAAGCCGATTATGCAAATGAAGTTGTAGCGACTTTACGCGCGGTTGGCGTTTATACTCGTGCTGATTTGCGTGATGAAAAAGTGAATTACAAAATTCGTGAATTGTCATTGGCTAAAACACCAATTATCGCCGTTGTCGGTGATAAAGAAATGGCGGATAAAACCGTAACGTTGCGTCGTTTCGGCAGCGATAAACAGGAAACAATTGCATTAAGCGATTTTGTCGAACAAATGCGTGATGCAATTAAAATGCCGTTATAGGTGGTTGGTAAAGAAAGGAAAGGTTATGAAAAAAATCGTATCACTTGTTTTATTGGGCGTTATTGCGGTGGCGATAATGGGGTGTGCACATCATTGCGAGACAGAGCCGATTGTCGAAGAAAATCATAAACTGATTGTGCCACCACATTTCGGTCAGATGCCTAAATAATTTTGTGTTTTGTTCTTTACATTTTGTAAATGCTTAAAAATATGATATAATAGTTGCATTAACAAATGGGGGGAATGTCACATGGATAACACAGAAGAAAACAATTTGGATTTATTAGACCTGGATGATGATACGCCGGTTGAAACATTGCCAGAAACAACACCTTTTGCTGCGCCGCGTCCACGTAAACCGTGGTTGTTGATGGGGCTTGGGTTGGTTGTTGTTATATTGGCAACATATATTATTATTCGCACAATTGGTGGCGATTCATCAAAGTCGGTTGAAATAAACCTTGATGCGCCAGTGGTTGCTACCCCCGATTCGATTGCATCGCCAAATGATACATTAAAGGTGCCACCAAAACCTGTTCCGGAACCTGTCGCTGTTAAGGTTGCACCAGTACCACAGCAAGTGGTTGCTCCGGCACCGAAACCGGCACCACAACCCATCGTGGAAAGTAATGGGGTTCCAGTGCGTGTTGTGACAGACAGAAAGGATGTTACGTTTAACCCAGACAAACCAGTTGCAGAACAGCCAAAGCCGGTTGCGCAACCTGCACCCAAACTAGCGGCCAAGCCAGCACCAAAACCAACGGTTAAACCGGTGGTTACAACAAGTGCAAAATGGTTTGTTCAATTTGGTTCTTACGCAACACGTGCTGCAGCGGAAAGTGCAGAAGCAAAAATTCGTAGCGGTCACGCAAGCTTGTTTGAAGGTAAACAGTTTGTGATTTTGGCAGCGCAATTGCCAAACGGTAAAACAACATACAGATTGCGTGTCGGTTTTGCAACATCAAATGATGCAAATGGTTTTTGCCAAAACGCAAAGTCCGACGGACTTGATTGTTATGTGGCAAAATAAAGGAGAAAAAAATGTTTGGAAGATTTGGTTGGGCAGAAATTCTTGTTATTGTTGTACTGGTTGTGATTTTGTTTGGACATAACAAGATTCCAGGCATGATGAAAAACCTGGCTGATGGATTAAAGATTTTCAAAAAGGAAATCAAAGCAGAGGAAAAGCCAGCGGAACCAGTGTCGGTTAAAAAGTCGGTAGCAAAGAAAAAAGCCCCGGCAAAAAAGAAATCTGTTAAAAAGGTTATAAAGAAATAAAAAATCGCCCAAACGGGCGATTTTTTTATTTTCTTTGTTCGTATTCTTCTTGTTCTTCAATCGTCATCGTGGCAAGTGGTCGTGCAAGCATGCGTTGAATACCGATTTCATCACCAGATACAACACTGTAACCATAGGTGCCTTCTTCCATACGAGCAAGTGCAGCATCGATTTTCTTTAACAGATTGTTGTCGCGCTGACTCATACGCAAATTCATTGTGATTTCTTGTTCGAATGTTGCATTGTCTGAATCGTCACCAACACCGTCGTTGTTTGTTTTTTCCGCCAGACGCACAGAATTTAATACAGAACCATTACTGCTTTCCAATTCTTGCTTTTGATTCAGCAACAGGTGATAAAAATATGCCAGCTGCTCTGGACACATATATGGTTCAGATTTTTTTGGAATATATTTTGGTGGTAATTCAATTTTTTTAAAATCTTTTTTTGCTGCCATTTTATGATGCCTTTAATTCATTTATCCATTGGATAACAGTTTCTTCGTCCATAAGGCCCGTGCGTGCCTCAACCAATTCGCCCCCCTTGAAAGCCAAAATACTTGGGATACTGCGTATGCCGTATTTCATAGGTGTTTGTCTGTTGGTATCATCAATTTCAAATTTAACAAAATCTGCATCTGGAACCCGTTCAGATACTGCCTCAAAAATAGGACCAAACATACGGCAAGGTCCACACCAAGTAGCCCAAAAATCAACCAATGTTATGCCATCACCAATCATACTTGAAAAGTTTGCATCGTTTGCGTGTTTTAATGCCATCTTTTTTTCTCCTTGGTTGTTGATATTCGCCCAAAGTGTATTATAATCGTCAAAAAAAGCAAGAGAAAACATAAATGAATAAAATCATATACTTAGACGCGGCAGCAAGTGCATTGAAACCACAAACGGTCATAGATGCAGAACGTGATTTTTTAGAAAATTCATATGCTAACACAGGGCGGGGTGTATGCGCACGTGCCATGGCGGCGGATGAAATGTTGGCAGGCAGTCGCAAGGTGGTTGCAGAATTTATTGGTGCAAAACCAAATCAAATCGTATTTACATCTGGAACAACCGACGCAATGAATCGTATTGTAAATATTGTGCGTCTTTCACGTGATGTAAAAACGGTTGCTGTATCCGATATCGATCACCACAGTGCGCGTATGCCATGGGAAAATATTGCGCGTAATGGTTTTGCAGAGCTGGTTAAATTACCATTAACAGACAACTTTGATATTGATGTTGAAAATATTCCAAATGCAGATGTTATGGTTATAACTGCAATGTCTAATGTTTTGGGAATGCCACAAGATGTTAAAAAGATTATTGAACGGGCACGACAGCAGAATCCAAATGTAATAACGATTGTTGATGCAGCGCAATTTGTTGCACATAGTTTGATTGATGTGGCGAATTGGAATTGTGATTTTTTATGTTTTTCTGGACACAAGATTGGTTCAGATACCGGGGTTGGTGTGATGTATATAAAATCCCCAGACGATTGGTCGCCAGATAAATTTGGTGGTGGTATGGTACAGACAATATCTGGTAACGATTGGAATATTGATGTTGCGCCAAATAAATTTGAAGCTGGTACATTACCATTAACACAAATCGCTGGATTACCGTTTGCAATTAGTGCATGGCGTGAATGGTTGGGCGGAGCTGATATTACATCTTATATATATAATGAACTATCGAAGATGCCACGCATAAAATTATTAACCAAGGAAAATGCAAAAATAATATCATTTGTGGTTGATGGTATGCATGTCTTGGATTTTGGCGCTTTGGTAGGTGCCGCTGGTGTATGTTTGCGTGTGGGTAATATGTGTGCGTCTTGGATACATGGTTTAATGGGTGTTTCTGGTTCTGTTCGTATATCTGTGGGACCATGGAATACAATGGCAGATGCAGAAAACATTGTTAATATTATTCGGGGGATTGTTAAATAATGTCTGTGTCGCGTGATAACATTATTGATGCATTAAAAAAAATATATGATCCAGAAATTCCTGTGAATATATGGGATTTGGGGTTGGTGTACAGTATCGATATATCTGATAAAGAAATTGTTTTGCAAATGACTTTTACCAGTCCAACATGTCCAATGATGGAAGAGATTTTAGAAATGGTTAAGCAAAATATCGTTAATGTTGCACATGGGGTGCCAGTGCGGGTGGAATTGGTTTGGGACCCGCCATGGAATTTATCAATGATGTCGGATGCGGCGCGCATAGAACTAGATTTAACAGACCAGGGATGGTAACGAAAATGAATTACGAAGATATAAAAAAATTATTGTTGTCTGTTGATGATCCTGTTACTAGGTTGGAAATGGTTATGGATTTGGGAACACGTCTTGCCCCGGTGCCAGATGATGCCGTATGCAATGAAATTACAGGTTGTGCATCACATGTTGAAATCTGTCGTTTGGGTAACCATTTTTACGGTGTTGCCGATTCGGCGATTGTGCGTGGAATTGTTGCGATAATGATAGCGATGGTTGATGGAAAATTGCCAAACGAAATTCGCCAAATGGATTTAATGGGTTTGTTTCGTGCGCTGGATATAAACATTGGGGCGGGGCGGCTTAATGGGGTGAATTCAATGATTCGCTTTTTACAGAATTTATGATACACTGTAAGTTAAGAATAAAATCGGGCAGAGGGAAATATGAACGAAGACGAAAAAATGTTTCATATTGGTTGTTGGGCGATTGTTGCGGCATTTGTCATAACCGTTGTGTTGCAGGCATGTTACAGAACGCAAAATCGTGTGTTAAAAAGTGTGCGGGCTGAAATTTTAGAAACAAATCGTCAAATCGTAATTGATGAAACAAAATTTGCAGAATATGTCTTGCCGACATCACTGCGCAATATGGTGACAATAAACACCCCGCGCGCAGAAACAATTGGTTTTCATAAAATTGTATCAATTGATGAACTGGAAACGCGTAAGTAATGTTTGAAATAGGCCGTGACATATTAAATCACAAATTAAAAGATGTGCGTGTTAAACGTGACAACTCGCGCAGGTTGCTGTTTTTGTTCAATTTGTTTTTATTTTTGTTTGGTTTGTGTGTTGCACGAACTTTGTATCTTGGGGCGGTTGGAAATAATGCACCAAGGTATATAAATAATCAGGGTGTTGTTTCGCGCGCAGACATTGTTGACCGTGGTGGCAAAGATGTATTGGCCAAAGATGTTGTGTCTGGACATATAATTGTGCGACCAGCCGCGATTCAGGACAAAGATAAAGATGCTGCAGCGGTACTTGTTCATAAAATTCTGCCTTATAAGTATTCGTTGCAAAATGCAATCGCATTGATTAATTCAGATCGCAAGTTTATGTATCTGGAAAAAAACGCAAGTGATGATCATCGCTTGATGGTAAAAGAAGCAAATATTGTCGGTGTTGAAATTGAACCATTTAGAACACGCAAATACCCAAAACGTCGTCTGTTTTCGCATGTTGTCGGTTTTGTTGATGCAGATAATCGTGGTCAGCAGGGGGCAGAAGCGACATTTAACGATTATTTAATAGAAAATGTTGACCCATTAAAATTGTCTGTTGATTCTCGTGTGCAAACCGTCGTTTATGAACAGCTGTCCATCGCAATGAGCAAATATAATGCTAAGGGTGCTATGGGGTTATTAATGAATTCGCGTACTGGGGAAATGGTGGCGATGGTGTCATTGCCTGATTTTGATCCAGAAAACAAAAATATTGATCCGGAAGCAAATCGAACATTTAAACCAATGCGTTCGCTTTATGAAATGGGTTCAATATTTAAGATATTTAATACAGCATTGGCATACGAAAACGGAATAAATAAAGAATATCTTGTATCAAAACCGTTCAAGGTGCCTGATGCGCGTGGACGCACGGCTGCAACCATAGACGATGTTCGTTCTTTTAAACCACCACATCCGTATATGAAGCCAGATGAAATTATGTTGTATTCTTGCAACAGGGGAAGTGCCCAAATTGCACTTGATTTACCTGATGGCAAACAACAAGAATTTATGCATCGTTTGCACCTGGACGAAAAATTAAATCTGGAATTCGGAACAACAGAAAGAACATTAATGCCGATGAAATGGGGACCGGTGGAACGTGCAACTGTGTCTTTTGGTCATGGTATATCTGTTACACCAATGCATTTGTTATTAGCGGTAAATGCAATGACAAATGGTGGCATATATGTATATCCAACTATACAAAAAAGGTCGCTTGGTGTGGTTCAAGGTGAAAGAGTGTTAAGTCCAGAAATATCAAGTAAATTGCGTGAAATTATGTTTCGTATCACCGAAGAAACAACAGCTAAACAAGCACGAATTAAGGGAATCCAAATTGGTGGAAAAACAGCAACTGCAGAAAAACGTGATGCCAATGGTAAAATTGATAGATTACGTAATTTAACAGCTTTTGCTGGGGTGTTTCCAATAAATTCACCACAATATGTTTTGTTGGTAATCTTAGATGAACCAAAAGCGGTTGAAGCATCGTCGTATCAGCGAACGGCGGCATATAATGCGGTACCAACTGCTGGTAAAATCATTGACGGCATACTGCCTTTGCTTTTTGAATAATTTTAGATTATAATACTTCTGATAATAAAAAAAGAGTATAAGTTGAAAAAGATTGTTGAAAAATCCATGCTTGGTCGGGCATGGGTTATAGGTGCGTATGATGATTCGGATGACAATACATATGCAGACGACCAGTTGGTTGAAAAAATTCTTTCGCGTCGCGGAATTGCTGATTCTGCAGAAAGGGAAGAATTCTTGAACCCCAGTATTAAATATATGCCCAACCCATCCGTTCTGTGTGATATGGATGTGGCTGTGCGTATAATTGCAGACGCAATTCTTGCGCACGATAAAATCGCAATATTTGGTGACTATGATGTTGATGGAATAACAGCAACCGCGATAATGGTTAAATATTTGCGTGCGCTGGGGTGTGATGTGATATGGCATTTGCCAACGCGTGAAGGCGAAGGTTACGGATTAAATATATCCGCAATCGATGAAATCGTAAGTGCTGGCGCCAATCTGATGATAACTGTTGATTGCGGAATAAGCGGCGTGGCTGAGGTTGCGCATGCCAAAGAAAAAGGACTGCGTGTAGTTGTAACAGATCATCATTCCCCAGACGAGGCATTACCAAACGCAGATGCTGTTGTAAATCCAAAACGTGCCGATGATACATCTGGATTGGAATATATGGCGGGTGTTGGAATTGCATTTATGACATTGGTTGCGTTGCGTCGCGAATTAAAATCTCGTGAAATACCCGCTGATATGAGAGAGAGTATTGATAATACAGATTTGCGGGAATTTCTTGATTTTGTTGCATTGGGAACGATTTGTGACACGATGCCACTTATAAAACAAAATCGTGCTTTTGTGACCGCAGGTCTTAAAATTTTAGAACATCGTAAAAATTTGGGACTGCGTGTGTTGATGGATGTTGCTGGGGTAAAGCATGCGTCTGTGTATGCGGCTGGTTTTGTTATTGGTCCGCGTCTTAATGCGGCGGGACGCCTTGATTCTGCTGCGCCAGCACTTGAACTGCTGTTAACAGATAATCCGTTGATTGCATCTGATTTAGCGAATCGCTTACATGCGATGAACCAAGAAAGAATTGATATCCAAAATTCAATTATGTTGCGTGCAACAGAAATGGCAGACGAATGTTGTGCGGCTGGTCGACACAGTTTGTTTGTATGTGGCGATAACTGGCATGGTGGGGTTATGGGTATTATTGCCGGTCGACTAAAAGACAGATACAATTTGCCATCATGTGTCGCAACAAAATGTGATGGGGTTATAAACGGGTCTGGGCGGTCAATTGCATGTATTGATTTGGGTTATATTATACACCAGGCATTAAATGCGGGCATTTTAACCGAAGGTGGCGGGCATGCAGCTGCTGCTGGATTTTCGTTGTCTGTTGATAAAGAAGCCGAATTCTGTGAATTCTTAGAAAAATCTGTTCAAGAACAATTGGCTGGCAAATCGCCCATTGGTGAGATTTTGGTTGATGCGGAACTTGATGCATCTGGTGCAACGATGGAATTGATTGAAAAATTATCCGTGCTGGAACCTTTTGGTCAGGGTAATCCAGAACCAACATTTGTTTTACATGGTGGGCAGTTGCGTTTTGCAACACCGATGGGTAATGGGGCGCATTTGCGTGGTGCAATTTCTACAAGCAGGGACAACCAATTGCAATTTGTTGGGTTTAATTTGGTTGGGACGCCAGTTGGTGATTTTTTACTGGACGATGCAAATACAAACACTAAAATAACAGTGTTGGGCAAATTAAAGAAAAACGAATACAATGGTCGAGTATCACCACAGTTTTTCTTGGAAGATTTGGTAATAGGGTAAATGAAAGACAAGATAAAAATCTTAGACGAAAAATTGCATAGCGCAAAAAGCGTTGCGATAATGGCGCATAAAAATCCGGATGGTGATGCGTTGTGTTCTGTGTTGGCGTTGGGGCGTTTAATCGAAGAAAATTATGGTATAAAATGTGTTTGCATATATGATGGCAATGCACCTGATTACTTGGACGGTATTCCGTTACGTAATTTGGCGCATTGTTGGGGACGGGTAAGTTTCAATAAACCGTTTGAGGTATTAACAACACCATGAATATTTAATTGAGAACCGTCATTGATAAGATTTGCATTACCTTTAACAGATAATTCTCCGCCAACACTCAATGGTCCGTTTTTATTTATCAGATTAGTTGTACCGTCATTATTCATTTTACCTGCAATTACAATACCGTTAGCACCGTTATTTAAGTAATCAGATACTCCGCCTTTGTTTGTAACTACACCGGATTCATGTACTTTAATAAAACCCCCATTATTTGTATATTTTGCATCACCAACATTATTTAAAGTACCTTTAACATTTATGCCGTTTGCACCGTTATTAACAACAACTATATTTTTGGAATTTACAACCCCGCCTTCTCTGACATTAACACCGATCAATCCGTCATTTTTTATGTTAAGAGACCCATTTTCATTTTCCAATTTACCATAGATATTAATACCGTTTCTTGAGCCTTCACCGCTAACAAGCTTAATGTTATTATAGCTATGAACATCACCGCTTATATTTAAACCGTAATGGCCATTATTTACAATATATAAATCACCTTGAGGAGCATGCAAATCACTTACACCGTGATTAATGCGACCTGATACATTAACACCGTTAGTACCGTTATTAACAATTTTACCATCAAAACCGATTGTTGCGGTTCCTCTGATATTTAAACCATCATTACCGCTATTGGTAATATCAGCATTATCTGCAAATACAAGGCCTTTTGAATCGATGTTAAACCCTTTAGCACCTGTATTGGTCATTGTCGTTTTACCGGTGGTATTCCAAGTTGTACCATAAACATTCAAACCGCCTTGACCGTCGTTAATGTATGTAACG
>CADAHF010000006.1 GCA_902787665.1 uncultured Pseudomonadota bacterium | reverse complement strand
TCAACATTTGGTAAATTTATCGATGTTAACTCTTTGTTACCTGACAAGAATTCGTTACCAATTTGTTTAACCTTTGGCAAATCTATTGATGCCAAAAATTCGTTATTATCCAAGAAACGGTTGCCAATTTTTTCAACACAGGGCAAAGATAATTCTATAATTTGACCACCCGATATCACAACGCGATTTCCATCAGGCGTAGTTAGGGTAGTTCTGTTTGTTGTTTTATCGTATGATCTGGTAACTTTTTTGCCGTTAAGCGCTTTTTCAAATATTGACAATGTGCAAGTATCATCATCGATGGGTGTCGACACTGTTTTATTCTTTGCGTTGTATATCATATAATCCAGCATCGTTTCGTAAGCAGTATTCAATCGTGTAATCGTGCTACCAGTAAAATAATAATTATCACCAAAATAAACATTGTCTCTTTCATAATTATGATGAACCAGCTGGTCATTAACCCACACATAGTCATCTGGCATTTCAACCATAGAAACATTAAATTCTACATCAAAGAATTTTCGCAAGGAATTTGTAAGGCCATGGATTATATTGTCTGGATTATTTCCAAATGTTGCATCTGGATTATTGACAGTATGATTATAGCGGTTTTTTATTGATATAAAACCACCACCCTTTGCAATTTGAATTGATATAACCGATGTTCCGTATTCGTCTTCGCGTTTTGGGTTTGATGAAGGTTTTATTTTGTCTGCATCGCGTTTTACAGCATGAATCATATAAAAGTTTTTATGCCGCTCAGGATCACCAAATGTACAAAGTTCTTCGCCAGAACGATAATATTTTTTTATTGAATTTTTCTGCTTTTCTGTTTCTACAACAAATGCGTCATAACCCGCTTCGTGCAACAAGTCCAATGGATTTTTGTCTGTGTTATATCGTGATACAGACATTATTTTACATTTGGAACGAATAATTGGTATCAAATTTTCCAAATCTTCCAATCTTGCGAATTCCAATATATGTTCAATATTTGGCACATCCAACAATTCTGCTTCGCGCAGTACCTTGGCAAATCTTTCACCACGATGTTTTTTAATATTTTTAAAAACTTCGGCTATGTTTATTTCTTGCATGTTTAATACCTTATCTTTTAGATAAATATAGTATTTCTGTTGATGCATTATACCACAATTAGTGTCCGATTTCTATAATTTTGTCTGAATATCTAATACCGTTATTTCTTACGATTCCGCCATGAAAATCAAACGGTCCTTGTGACCGTTTTGTTTTTATCGCAATTGTCGTCGGGTTTGTTTAAAAAAGAAGTTGATTTTATTCTTAAAATCAATTATTATTAGATATAGATGGTTTGTTTTAATAGATAACTTGTAAAACAGAGGTTGGCTATGATAACAAATTTTCAAACTTGGCACGCGTTTGATAAATTAGCTATGGAGAATAATGTCACTGTTTCTGGTCTTGCGCGGCGCAGTGGTCTTGATGCGACAACCTTTAATAAAAGTAAACGGGTTTTTTCATCTGGCAAAGCACGTTGGCCGTCAATGTGTACGGTTGCAAAGGTATTAAATGCATTACATATGACAATGAACGATTTTGCGCGATTGTTTCAAGAAGATTCCCCCCAACAAAATAACGATTAGCAAAAACCGCCCAAACGGGCGGTTTTTGTTTTATTTGATTTTTGCACCTTTTCCAATCAATGTGCTGATGGTGCCTTGAATGTTTTTAATTGTTTCCATGGCACGATTTATTCTTTTTTCCTTTTCTGCGGCAGCCAGTGTTTTATCTGATTTGTCACGTTCGATTTTATCCTGGCAATCTTTCAGTGATTTTTGCAGATTGCTTAAAAGGTGACTGTCGCAGATTTCCAATTTGTCGATAGCATTATCATATCTTGTCAACAAATTGGTGGTGTTTAATTTAAAATTAAACACTTTGTGAACTTCAGATTCTTTTTGTTTAAGCCATTCTTTGAAATCTGCGCGTTTATACAATACATCATAATTTTCAGACAAATCGCGACGCAGATATGTGACAATATCAGAATTGTCTGTTGGAAAATCAATCAAGTGATTAATAATTTTCCATTCTTCTGGTGTGCGTTTATCAACGATTGGCGCAAGAGAAAGTGTTGAATATTTACCTGTACGAAAACTCATTTTTTATCCTTTTGACAAATTATCTTTATGGACATATTAGCCGATAAAAATTGATTTGCAAGGAATATTTGGCAAATGTTCACATGTTTGGCGTGAATACCAATACGCGAATTTTGCCACTTAAATCTTTATCAGCGCGGACGAATTGCCAACCAGCATGCGCAAAAATTGATTTTACCATACGTGACATTCCCGCGCCAATTTCCAAATAAATGCGGCCGTCGTGCTTTGTCAGCGGGCGCGCAGAACGCGCAAGTTGTTCGTATGCCGCATAGCCGTCCTGTTTTGCATACAATGCAACCGCCGGGTCAAAATGTGCCGCCGCGTTGACGCGATTGTCCCCGCGCGCAATATATGGCGGGTTTGAAACAATAATATCAAATTGTTCGCCAGCAATATGTGGGTGTTCAAATGTGCCCCGTTGCAATTCAATCATACTGCACACGCCCATATTTTTTACATTTTTGCGCGCAACGCGCAATGCTGCGCGCGATATATCAATACCAATGCCCGACATTCCAAACATATTTCGTGCCAATGAAATCAAAATACACCCGGTGCCGGTTCCCATATCCAATATGCGTGTATTTCTTTTATCTTTATAATCGCGCAACACCGATTCCACCAGTGTTTCGGTATCTGGGCGTGGGTCAAGTGTATGTCGGTTTGTATAAAACGGCAGACCATAAAACCACTTTTCATGAATAATTTTTGCAACGGGTACACCGCGTCGTAATTGTCGGGCCGTCCGCCAAACATCAAAACGCGACATCGTACCATATTTTTCAACGATAATGCGCGCAGCATGTGCGCCCCCAATCGATGCCAAAATTGTGAATGCTTGATTTGTGTCCATAAAAACAGTATAATTGACGCCATGAAAAAAGTAAAATATATTTTAAATCCAACCTTTTTATCTAAATTGATATTTGCGTTGGCAATCGTTTTAACATTTGTTGCTATATCGGTTGTTGTGGTTCATCGTAGTGGTAATGTTGTTGCTGATGTGGCACCAAATGAATGCAAGACGGTTGTCGTGGTTGCATCGGGTGATACCCTGGGCAAGATTTTAACCGCAAACGGTGTGTCGGCGGGCGATGTGAACACTATTGCCAATGTGTTAAAGAAAGATGCGGGTATTTCAACTCTGCGCGCGAACAATGATAAAATCGAATTTGTGCGCAGTGATGAAACATCACCAGTATCTAAAATTGTTGTTATTCCATCACCATGGAAACAGGTTGAATTAACATGTGGCGAAAACGGTGGTTGGAATTGCAATACGGTTGATGTTGAACGCGATACACGTGCTGTATATAAGTCGGGCGAAATCCAAAACGGCGACAGTTTTTATGTTGCTGGCATACGTGCGGGAATTCCGGCGGGTGTGTTGGTTGATGTGTATGATTTGTTGGCTTTTGAAATGGACTTTGAACGCGATATTCGTGCAGGCCAGCATTTTTCGGTTTTATATGAAGAAAACTTTTCAAATGGTGAAAAAATCGATAATGGACGCGTGTTGGCTGTTCAATTTGAAGCGCTGCGCGGTAATGTGAAAATGTATCGGTTTAAGAAAAGTGATGGCACATCGGGATATTATGATGAAAACGGTAACGGCGCGATCAAATCGCTGAAACGCACACCGATTAATAATGCCAAAGTGACAAGCAGTTTTTCAACAAGGCGTAAACACCCCGTTTTGGGATTCACCCGTGCGCACAAGGGTGTTGATTTTCGTGCATCAACTGGCACACCAATTCCGGCGGCTGGGGCGGGTCGTGTGGTTGCGCGTGGATTTAATCGCGGACATGGGAATTATGTAAAAATTCGCCACAATGGTTCGTATGAAACATTGTATGCGCATATGTCCAAGTTCGCCAAGGGTGTTGTTGTTGGAACAAATGTGCGCCAGGGGCAAACAATCGGTTATGTCGGTTCAACAGGTCTTTCCACTGGGCCACATTTGCATTATGAGGTCATTAAAAACGGCACACATGTAAATCCATTAACAGTTAAATTGCCGGCGATAAGCAACCTTGGGGATAAAGACAAGGCAAAATTCTTGGAATATCGCAAGAACTTGGACAGCGGTATTGAAACGCTGTCCAAAAATCCAAAATTATTTATCCAGTTGTAACTATTTACGCTTTGCTTTTTGTGTTGCTTTTGTAACGCGTTTCTTGGCGGTCTTTTTACCAGAAATAATTTCATTGATTTCGTCGCCAGTTAATGTTTCACGTTTAAGCAATTCGTTTGCTAATTTTTCAACAACTGTTTTGTTTTGTTTCAAGATTTTAATCGCATCGTTATGTGCTGCATCCATCCAGTTTCTAATTTCTGCATCAACGTTTTCAGCAGTTTTTTCAGATGCGTTTTCCAATGCCGAACGACCACCAAAAGTGTTCGATTGATTAATCGCAACAAGACCGATTTTGTCAGACAATCCAGCCGTTGTGACGGAATACCGTGCCAGACGTGTTGCACCGGCAATATCACTTTCTGCACCAGTTGTTATTTTGTTCGAGCCAAAGAATACTTCTTCGGCGGCGCGTCCCGCCAGTGATATAGACAATTGGGCGCGAACTTCAGCAACAGTCATAGATACTTTATCATCAATGGGTAAATGTTGCACCATACCCAATGCGAGACCACGTGGAATGATTGTTGCCTTGTGTATCGGGTCGGTAATATCTGCATAGTGATTGCTGACAAACGCATGGCCAGCTTCGTGATATGCGGTCAATTTTTTGTCATCTTCACGGATTTTACGCACCTTGCGCGGACCCATCATAATTTTGTCACGTGCTTCATCAATATCGGTTGATTGAATTTCGCTGTGTCCAACGCGCACCGCATGCAGTGCCGCTTCGTTCAACAGGTTTTCAAGGTCTGCCCCGGAAAAGCCCGTCGTGCCGCGTGCAACATCCATTAAATCAACATCAGACGCCATTTTGACGCGGTTTGCATACAATTTCAAAATTTCATTTCGTCCAGATAAATCTGGCAATTCAATATAAACCTGACGATCAAAACGGCCAGGACGCAAAAGTGCTGGATCCAACATATCAACACGATTTGTTGCACCCAAAACAATCACGCCAGTGTTATTTGCAAAACCGT
This sequence comes from uncultured Pseudomonadota bacterium, assembly GCA_902787665.1. Taxonomy (GTDB): domain Bacteria; phylum Pseudomonadota; class Alphaproteobacteria; order Rs-D84; family Rs-D84; genus Enterousia. Next base: position 37,311 of record CADAHF010000006.1, on the reverse strand, counting down.
CCATTTCAATCAGTAATTGGTTCAATGTTTGTTCACGGTCTTGGTCGTTGTGAATTTGCATACTGCGCTTTTGCCCAATGGCATCGATTTCATCGATGAACAAAATGCATGGTGCGTTACGTTTTGCCATTTCGAACATTTCTTTGATTTTTGCAACACCCAAACCAACAATAATGCCGGAAAAATCGCTGCCTGATGCGGCAAAAAATGGAACATTTGCTTCGCCCGCAATAGCGCGCGCCAACAACGTTTTCCCAGTGCCAGGTTCGCCCGACAATAACACACCACGCGGAACACGCGCACCAACCGCACGGAATTTTTCCGTGTTGCGCAAGTAATCGACAATTTCCATCAATTCTTGTTTTTCGGCATCAATACCAGCAACATCCTTGAAAGTCGTTTTTTTGGAATTACCAGTCATAATTTTTGTTGGGTTTTGACTGGCAATACTGCGGCTGACACCACCACGCATACCGCGTAACAAAAACCATAAAAACGCAATCCACAAAATTGTTGGTAACCATATTCCCGCACGTTCCATAAATGATTTTGATGAATCAATGGAAATTTGTGCGCCACTTGCCGCGATTTTAGACAACAATTCTGGGTCGTATGTAATTGTCGCGGTGTATTTTGTACCGTCTTTTAATGTGCCGGTTGCATCATCACCACGAATGTTCATTGTTTTGATATCATTTGTACGACGCAGAACATCGGAAAAAGATAGTTCCACAGGACGTGCAACAGTGACCGTTGCAGCCGTTTCACCGTTTGTGTTTAATACTGGTTCTGTTTTAATAAATGATATCGTTGCCAGTGCCGCAATAATAAATATAGGCACCACTAAAAACCATGTCGATTTATCACGTGGCAGTTTATTTTTTAAGTTTCTTAATTTTACCATATCTTTTCCTGAATGTTGTTTTGGCGCCTTCGCGAACAATCAAAATTCGTTCGCCAAGACGGCGCAGTGTACAATGTCCCAGTGTGAATTTGCAATCCCCGTGCAACTTTTCAAGCGCAAGGTTCAGCGAATTCAAACGCGGTTGATAACTGTCCCCCCCGACAGGTCAAACAGAAAAGAATCACGGAACATTGCAAAATCATTTCCCATAACATCAGCAACCAATTTATCGACATCAGATTCAATTGATTTGCGCGCACGATTCAAATTTTCAATAGCCAATAATATGCGTTCATCACTGATACCTAATGCATCGTGCAATAAATGACGATTTTGACGGATGCGAACACGGGTATAGCGCGCATCGTTATTCATTTCATCGGTAAAGTATTTAATCTTTTTTGTATCACAATAATTTTTCAATTCTTCACGCGATACATTTAACAATGGTCGCAAAATCTTGATGCCATCGCGTTCAGAAATGTTTTGCATCGCAGAAAGTCCAAATACGCCACTGCCACGCCCTAAATTCATCAAAAATGTTTCAATTTGATCGTCTGATTGGTGCGCGGTAACAAGGTATTCAATACCATTTTGATGACAAAAATCTGTCATCATTTTATAACGTGCTGAGCGGGCGGCAGCTTCAATTCCGGTTGTTGGTTTTTCGGCATCCCAATGAAATACTTGGCACGGGACTGATAATTTTTTGCATGTTTCCAAAACATAATTTTCTTCGATTGTTGCGGCATCGCGCAAACCATGATTCACATGCAGACAAACAATGTCGGCACCAATTTCAACCATCCAATACAGTAGTGCAATAGAATCAACACCGCCACTTACCGCGACAGCCAATTTTTTCCCATAGAAATTACGCATAAAATCAATAAACTTTTGATTCATAACACCGCCATTTTATGATATAATTTGGAAAAATAAAGGGAAAAAATGGGGCGCAAAATAAAAACAGTTGCGGTTTATTGTGGACACGAATTCGGGTTGAATCCGGCTTTTGTGCGTGATGCAGGATTAATGGGCGAATTAATCGCGACAAATGGTTTGAATATGGTGTTTGGTGGTGGGAATGTTGGTCTGATGGGAACTGTGTCTAGTGCGGCATTGAACAACGGCGGTCATGTAATTGGCATATCAACCGAACATGTTGTTGCACACCAGGAACCAGTACACGATAAAATTGATGTTAAAATTGTGCGCGGTGTTAATGAACGCAAACAACGGATGTTTGAATTATCTGATGCTTTTATCATACTGCCGGGTGGTATTGGAACATTGAACGAAGTTACAGATATTTTGACCATGCAACAAATTGGGGAAACAAATAAACCTGTATTCTTTTTGAATACCAATCGTTTTTGGGCGCCATTACATGATTTGATTGTTGATATGATGAACAATCAATTTGTTGAAACATTGGATGATTATAATGTCACCATTACCAACACGCCACATGAACTGATAAATATGGTGTTAAATTACGGACGCTAGACAATTTCAATTGTTTTATCATGTGATGTTGCGCCACGAACAATAGTAATTGCAGACTTTGGTACATCAAAATGCTTGCTAAGCATCTTTATTACCGCTGCGTTTGCTTCGCCATCGGTTGGCGCGGCATTGGTATAAATGCGCAGAGTGTCACCGTCGGTAACAATTTTTTGAACCCGGGCGCGCGGAATAACACGAACATTTATAATCATTTGGCAAAATCCGAAAAATCTTTGATTTTATTGCCCGCAATAATGTGCAAGTGAAAATGCGGAACCGATTGCACCATATACGGCCCATGTCCAGTATTTACAAACATATTGCAAGAATCAATTCCCATTTTTTCTGCTGTTTGGTTCAGGCAATCAAAGAAACCTAACTTTTCATCATCAGATGCGTTAATAGAAAAATCCAAAATGTTTTCATATTCGCCACGTGGTACAACCAGCGCATGCACTTCGGCAACCGGGTCAACATCCAAGAAAGACAGTGCATATGCGTTTTCATATACTTTTTTAGATGGTATTTCCCCGCGAATAATTTTCGCAAATACATTATTTTTATCGTACATCATTTCCCCTTTTGTTTATGGTATAGATTTTATTGTCAGATTTGAACAAAATCAACCTTGAAATTGAGTTTAAAAGCACTATATTTTGCATAACATCAATGTACCAAGGGGGCAAATATATGCTTAAACCATTAAATAATTATGTTTTGTTACAAAGAATCGAAGAAGAAAATAAAACAGCCGGTGGAATTATTATACCGGATAACGCACGTGAAAAACCATCACGCGGAACGGTTATTGCAGTGGGCGATGGTGTAATTGAAAATGGCGCACGAATACCGATGTCTGTTGCGGTGGGTGACACTGTTTTGTTTGCAAAATGGGCGGCAAGCGCCAACGAAGTCAAAATTGACGGTGTTGATTATGTGTTAATCAAAGAATCTGATATTTTAGGAATTTTGAAATAGGGGGTATGAACTATGGCAAAAGATATTGTTTTTGATACTGATAAATTGTCTGCGGGCGTTGATAAACTGGCAAACGCGGTAAAAATCACTATGGGACCAAAGGGTCGCACGGTTATCATTGAAAAATCATATGGCGCACCAGTTGCAACCAAAGACGGTGTTACGGTGGCAAAAGCTGTTTCATTGAAAGACCCAATGGAAAACATTGGCGCGCGCATGGTTCAAGAAGTCGCAAAAAAGGCGGGCGACGATGCGGGTGACGGCACAACAACTGCAACCGTTTTGGCACAAAAGATTATACATGAGGGTCGCCGTGTTATCGCCGCTGGTATGAATCCAATGGATGTTAAACGCGGAATTGATATGGCGGTGGATGCTGTTGTCGCCGATATTGAAAAACATGCTCGTCCGGTCAAAGATAGTGCTGAAATTGCCCAGGTTGCGACTATTTCTGCAAACAGCGATGCCGATATTGGTAAAAAAATTGCTGATGCGATGGAAAAAGTTGGTAAAGAAGGCGTTATTACCGTTGAAGAGGCCAAAGGTTTGGAAACAGAAATCGATGTTGTCGAAGGTATGCAATTCGACCAGGGATTTATGTCGCCATACTTTGTTACGAACAGTGAAAAGATGTTGGCGGAATTGGATAATGCAAAGATTTTGGTTTCTGAAAAGAAAATTACAGGTCTGCAAGCATTGTTGCCGATTTTGGAACCAATCGCCCAATCTGGTCAGCCATTATTGATTATTGCCGAAGACGTTGAATCCGAAGCATTGGCGACATTGGTGTTGAATCGTCTGCGTGGCGGATTAAAAGTTTGCGCGGTGAAAGCACCCGGGTTCGGTGACAGACGCAAGGAAATGTTAAAGGATATTGCAGTTGTTACTGGGGCGACCGTCATTTCCGATGATATGGGTATGACATTTGAAAACATCACAATGGATGTGTTGGGTTCGGCCAAGAAAGTTGTGGTCAGCAAGGATAATACATTATTGGCACATGGTGGTGGCGATAAAAATGCTATTGCTGCGCGTGCAGACGAAATTCGTGTCGCGTTATCGAACAGTACCAGTGAATATGACCGTGAAAAACTGTCAGAACGTTTGGCTAAATTGGTCGGCGGCGTCGCTGTTATCAAAGTTGGTGGCATGACCGAAGTTGAGGTTAAAGAAAAGAAAGACCGTGTTGATGATGCGCTGGCGGCGACTCGTGCAGCTGTGGCAGACGGCATTGTTGCCGGTGGTGGAATCGCATTGGTTCGTGCAACATCTGCATTGGAAAAATTAAAGGGTGCAAATACCGATCAAAATGTTGGTATTGATATTGTGCGCCGGGCATTAACTGCGCCGATTACGCAAATTGCCGACAATGCCGGTGTGTCTGGCGAAATTGTTGTAGGCAAGGTTATGGAAAGCAAGGACTATAATTTTGGTTACAATGCACAAACCGGTGAATATGTCGATATGATGGCGGCTGGTATTATTGACCCAGCCAAAGTGGTAAAAACCGCGATTATGGCAGCATCAAGTACGGCTGGTGTAATGCTGACCACGGGTGCCGTTATGGCGGAAATACCCGAAGAAAAGCCAGTATCGCAAATGCCGGGCGGTATGCCGGGAATGATGTAAAATATCATATGATAAAAAACCGCCCAATCGGGCGGTTTTTTTGTTGTTTTTTATGAAATTAGGTGCTATATTCATATTGTTATGATGAAAAGTGACTTTATCTTTTGTGTTTCTATGTGCTGGCGCCTTGCCGCCTAAGCTGATTGTTGTGCCATTTTTTTGGCTTTATTTTTAACCATATTTAAATTAATATAAAAAACACAAAGGATTTTATTATGTCTGAAAAAATAGTTTTAACTGGTATCAAACCAACTGGGACGCCACATTTGGGAAATTATGTTGGTGCATTAAAGCCGTTGGTTGATATGTCACAAAATAACCGCACATTTATGTTTATCGCCGATTTGCATGCGTTAAACACTATGCACGATCCGCATGAAATTGCCGAACATACATACGAAATGGCTGCATCGCTGATTGCGATGGGGTTGAATATGGAAAATGCGATTTTGTTCCGTCAATCTGATATTGTTCAGGTGTATCAACTGGCAACACTGTTGAATAATGTTACGCCAAAGGGGTTGATGAACCGCGCCCATTCGTACAAGGCGATGGTGGAAAAAAATACTGCCGCGGGTGAAGATATTGATGCCGGGGTAAATATGGGACTGTATACATACCCAATTCTTATGGCGGCGGATATTTTGCTGTATAATTCCGACATTGTGCCAGTTGGTGCCGACCAAAAGCAACATGTTGAATTTGCGCGTGATATCGCGGGGTATTTTAATCATATCTATGGCGAAACATTTAAATTGCCAGAACCGGTTATCAGTGAAACTGCCGGGACAATTCCGGGGCTGGATGGCCGTAAGATGAGCAAGTCATACGACAATACAATTCCGCTTTTCGCGCCAGAAGGTGAATTAAAGAAAAAGATTATGCGTATAATCACAGACAGCAAAACACCCGAAGAATCGAAAGACCCAGACGAATCAACGATATTCCATTTATATTGCCATTTTGCAAATACAGATGAAATCGAAAATTTCCGCAAGATGTTTGTTGATGGCGGCATGGGATACGGCACTGCGAAAACAATTCTGTTTGAAAAGGTAAATTCAGTATTGGCAAATGCTCGTACGGAATATGAACGCCTGATGTCTAATCGCGGCGAAATTGATGCGATTTTGGCAGATGGTGCAAAACGCGCCCGCGTGGTTGCAGAACAAACTTTTGCCCGTGTTCGTCGCGCAATGTTGGGTGAATAAGCAAAAGGGAGAGAGAATATGAAAATATTAAAGAAAATAAAATTAACTGTTTTGGGCGTATGGTTTTTATCCATCGTTGGCTGTGGTGCGATTTTAATGTTGTTATTCAACTGGATGAACACACCGCGGACAATCCGTACCATATCGGTTCGTGGCGAATGTTTAACAACCGCGCCACGCGATAAGACTGCAATCACGTTGCGCGTGACAACATTGGATAAATCGGCCGCTGAATCTATGAAGAAAGCAACGCGTCAAGTTGCGCAAATCACAGATTTCTTGAAATCGCAAGATGTGGAAATGCAAACCACGGAATTCAATTCGTATGAAAAAACCGAATGGAATCGCGATGAACAGAAATCAGTATCGCTGGGGATTGAAACGACCATAGCGGTTGAAGTTTCGTCTAAGAATATAGAAACAATTGAAGCTGTTTTGAACGAATTTGCGGGGAACGAAAATGTGTTTTCGGAAAACTTGCGTATGTATACCAGTGCCGAAGTGTTAAAACCTATTATGGAAAAGTGTTTGTCTGTGGCGGTTGAAAATGCGCGTGTGCGTGCAGATGCAATTGCTGCGGGTGACAATAAACGTGCGGGAAAAATATTATCGGTGTCGTATGAAACAAGTGGCGGCAACAATGTAATGTATAAAAATATTGCTCCGCGTATGATGGCGATGGGTGCTGTCACAGAAACGGCATCAATGGATGTTGGTGGCAGTTTGGTTTCCAAAGATACTGATGTGTCGGTGGCAGTGTCTGCAACATTTGAAATAAAATGAACGAATATATAAATGAATTTATAGAATATCTGCGCGGGGTAAAAAATTATTCCGAACATACGGCAACGGCATACGAAACAGATATTCGCGAATTCATAAAATTTTTTGAAAACTTTAATGGTGGCGAAATAGGGTTATCCGATATAGCACGTGCAGACACGATTTGTTTTCGTGCTTACCTTGCGGATCGTGGTCGGCACGGATTGGCACATAAATCAACAGCGCGCGCATTGTCATCGTTGCGTGGTTTTTATAAATATTTGGCAAAGCATCATAGCATAAAAAATGATGCGATTGGTTTGATTTCTTCACCAAAAGTGCCACGAAAATTGTCCAAAGCGATTGAACCGTCTGATGTCGCAAATATGAAAGAGGCAATTTTTGCAACAGAAAGTGACGAACCGTGGGTTGCTGCGCGTGATTGGGCATTGATTACACTTATTTTTGGCTGTGGTCTGCGTATATCTGAGGCATTGGGACTAAAAAACAATGATGTAAATGGTCGTCCCGAAATATTGCGCATTGTGGGTAAGGGGAATAAGGAACGCATTATTCCGGTGTTGCCGGCTGTTTATGATGCAATTGAAAAATATACTTCTGTGCGACCGTTTGGTAATTCAGCAACCGACGAACTGTTCCGCAGTGTGCGTGGTTTGCCCATGACGCCGCGTATGGCAGAAAAGGTTGTTGAACATATTCGCAATTATTTACAGTTGCCAGATTATGTTACACCACACGCGTTGCGTCATACTTTTGCCACGGCATTGTTGTCTGGGGGTGCTGATTTGCGTACCTTGCAAGAATTGTTGGGACACGCATCTCTTTCCACCACCCAGTTATATACCAAGGTTAATATGGCAGAAATAAGTAATATTTACATGCATGCACATCCGCGTGCACTGGAAGAAAATGATAAAGATGAATAAAAAACGCACCAGATGGTGCGTTTTTTCTGTCCCGTTCGACAGTAAATTTTACCATTTTTAGGTTAAATGAAAGGTTCGGTCGTTTGTTTTTGTCATTAAACAGTGGTCAATATGATATGTTTTTACTGTTGACACAATTCCGAAAAACTGGGAAAATGCTAAGGGTAAGGAAAGTTTTTCTTTGACCATCATTATGGTGGAAATGTTACGGAATACAAGGGGGAAAGGGTCATGTCATATATATTTGGACGATTCGTTAAACATACGCATTTGTTGGGTGCTGTTTTGATTGGTGTGTTTATATCATTTGCAAGCACGGGTTCTTGGGCTATTGTGGATAGTGACTACACCTATTACAATTGTTCGGGGGCAAACCAATATTATAATTGGGTCACTGGTACATGTACAGATTGTCCGAGTGGTACTTATGGAACTGGTTACAGTAATTCTGTGACTTTTTGTGGGTATGGTGCCATATTGTGTAACTATCCACGTGGTTTCGGATTAACTGATACTGGGTGCAAAAGAAATACTTGGTCTGGTAATTTGAATGCGACATATGCCACTGCTGCGGGGGGGCATATTCGTTGCTGTACAAATGATGTTTCGGACAGTAGTTGTACCGTTGCCGCGGGGACGGGTATGTCTACGATAACGGGGTGTTGTACTAATATTCCGCATGGGACGTGTACGATTACTGGATCTGGCACTAGTAATGCAAAGGGGTCTGTAAAATGTGATGCCGGATATTACCTTGGGGCATACGGTGGTTGTTGGCCTATTACAAGTCATCCACAGTATAGTGATGGTTTGGTGGACGTTTATACAAACCCTAGTAACGGCAACCCTATTAATGGTTCTCCATTTATGTGTAACTATGCTAAGTATTATCGTGCGGTTACGCATGAGAATGCCGATAGTGCATATCACGGTTGGCATTGTGAAGAGTGTGTAGACGGTATTAATAGTGTAGAAAATGATCATGGGGTTCCGTTGTGTGGTGGTGTATGGCCTGCTACAACAGGAGAAAAAGCCGATAGCAGATTAAACAACATAAGATGGCAAGAATGTCGTATACAATATCGGCCGTCATACGAATGGTTCGAAAACGATGACGGCGAAGACACAAGTGGTTGTAATCGACCAAGTACTGGTTATTTCCAAATGCGATATAGGTTGAATGGTGCAAGCTCAAACCTTCAAACAACACCGTCGACGAATACTACGATAGGGCCTCGTACGACGGGTATGTATAATTATGGTCAACACCTTGTTGGTAATACATGTCATGATTATATGGGAGATTTAGATGATGTTTTTATGCTTGATCCTTCGTTTGACCAGAATTCTTCGTATATGTATCCAGCGGCTGGACACGAAAGTAGTGACAGTACTTACAGTACGTATGCAGACCCTGTGCATCTTGGTAATGCCGTTGCAGATTATAATGATGGTTTATCAAATGGTGTTGTGTTGTGTCCAAAGTGTCCAAGCAACCATTATTCCCAGGGCAGTACAACCAGTATGGCTAGCTGCAGTAGTATACCACAAAATGCACATACAAATTCTGACCAATCAGGTTTTGTGTGCGATTCTGGGTATTTTTATGGTATCGGCGCAAGAATTATAAGTGGTTCTTCTACATGCGTTGAATGTCCATATTGGGGGGGAAATGGCGGCCCCATTACGGATGCATTTTTACACGGAACGGGTTCTGGTGCCCGACAGGCAGCATCAAGTATTCCAGAAAGAGATCAACAAACCATAAACGATTGTTATACACCATCGGGTTCGGAATTTACCGACAGCAGCGGGACATATATGGCGGGTTCTTGTTATTTGTCGGGTGCTTCGTCTAGCGCAGAATATGGAGTATCCTATGAGAATAATTCCAATTGTACAAGTGCTGTGCAGAACGCAATTGCAACATTGTGTCCGTCTGTGTATTCTGGCAGTACCACCTGTACATCCTTTAATACAGAAACCAGTGGGTCTCGAACAACGATATCTGTGTATGATAACAACTTGATGGATTTAACTTTCTTCCAACGACTGTATGATGCCATTCGTGGTAACCTAGATTGTAATGCTAGTGTTGTATGGCAGGACTGATGTCTTTGATAATAAATAAAAAACGCACCAAATGGTGCGTTTTTTATTTATTCCCGCCAAACAGTGTTGGGAACCATGGCGGAAATCTTGTGTCGCAATTCAGTATCATCAAAGAACTGGTTGCGTTGATCGGCGGTTGTTTTATGCGCGTCATCTTCGAAATGGGGAATGTATTTTTGTATGGCGACCGTGTGTATGCTGCGAGCACTTAAATCGTCCACAATCGCAATTAAATCGTTCTTATCAACAAATCGTGGGTCGCATGTAATGCGGACCTCAAAATCTTTACCTGTTGTTTTCCAAAATTCCAATGATTGAATCATATTGTCGTATGCGATGCTGTTGCCGACCAGTTGTTCATACTTTGAACGCGTTGCCTTGTAATCAAGACCAATCCAATCGACATATTCCGCGGCGCGTTCCAACATCTTTGGATAAAAACCATTTGTGTGCAGGCCAATTGCAAAACCTAAATCTCGCACACGTTTGATAAAAGAAATGCTTGCGTCCCCCTGCATTAATGCTTCGCCACCTGAAAAGACGACGGCCTCTAATTTTCCAACGCGGGATTGCAACCAATTGTATACTTTTTCGGGATCATATTCCCCCGGACCAACATCCAGCAGGTGTGGGTTGGAACAATATGCACAACGCAGTGGGCAACCAACCAAGAACAAAACCGCAGACAGCTTGCCCGGATAGTCGATTGTTGTGAACGAAACCAAACCACCAATCTGGATATCTGGCATTTTGTTTAAGCCGCCTTTTTCATCAATTCTTCGTGACGTGCACCAGCAGTCAAACTGTTTGCCTCTGTAAATGTTTTTCTTTCACAGAATTCAGAATATTTACCAATGTTAAAATTGCGAACCGGTCTGATATAGCCCATTGAACGCGAAAATACTTCACATGGTGTTCTTTGTGTGTTTACTGCTTGCATTGTTTTCTCCCTTTTTCCTTTCTTGGTTGAGTGTTAATTGTTTGAAGTTATGTGTTCGTTGCTGTTTGCGGCAATTTCCGCATCGCATTTCGGACAAAACTCGTGCTTGCCCGGCAAATATCCATGCTTTGGACAGATGGAAAATGTCGGGGTTAATGTCATGTATGGTACCTTGTAATTTTCAAAGATTGTGCGAACAATCTTTTGTGCCGCTTCACCACTTGATACTGGTTCACCCATATACAAGTGCAACATTGTGCCACCGGTATATTTACGTTGTAATTCTTCCTGGTGTTCCAATGCCACAAATGGGTCGTCGGTATAATTCACCGGTAACTGAGTTGAATTGGTGTAATATGGTGCATCTTCGGTTCCAGCGGTAAGTATATCTGGGAAATTCTTTTTATCTGTTTTCGCAAAGCGATATGCGCAACCTTCGGCGGGTGTTGCCTCAAGATTATACAGATTGCCGGTTTGTTCCTGGAAATTCGCCAGATTTTCGCGAATAAAGTCCATTACATCCAATACTAATTTTTTACCCATTGGTGTTGCGATGTTTTCGCGATCATCTGTAAAGTTTCGGACCATTTCGTTCGCACCGTTAACACCAATTGTTGAAAAGTGATGATTCCAATCGCCCAAATAACGACGGGTAAATGGATACAGACCACGTTCCAAATTTTTCGAAATAATTTTACGTTTGATTTCCAATGAATCACGCGCCAAATCAAGCAAGCGCTTTAATTCTGTGAACAAACCGTCACGGTCGCCCTTGTGTGTATAACCCAAACGTGCCAGGTTGATTGTGACAACACCGATGGAACCAGTCTTTTCAGCAGAACCAAATAAACCGCCACCGCGCTTTAACAATTCGCGCACGTCAAGACGCAGACGGCAGCACATTGAACGCACGTCGGTTGGATTCAAATCAGAATTCAAGAAATTTTGGAAATTTGGAATACCATATTTCGCCGCCAAATCAAACAGTGGCTTTACATTGGCATGATTCCATGGGAAGTCATCGGTGATGTTATAAGTCGGAATCGGGAAGGTAAATGGACGACCATGGGCATCACCTTCGGTCATGACTTCCAGGAAAGCTTTGTTAATCATATCCATTTCAGGTTGCAAATCGCCGTATGTAAATTCAACCTGTTTTTTGCCAACAAACGGATGTTGTTCGCGCAAATCTTTTGGACATGTCCAATCAAATGTGAAATTGATAAATGGTGTCTGGGTTCCCCAACGACATGGCACAGAACAATTAAACACCAATGTCTGCATGGCATTTTTAACATCAGAATATGACATTTTATCAATGCGGACATATGGCGCAAGATATGTGTCAACCGATGAAAATGCTTGGGCCCCAGCAAATTCGTTCTGTAATGTTCCAAGGAAATTCACCATGTGCGAAACCGCCGTCGCCATATGTTTTGCCGGTTCGCACTGCAAGTATCCTGGGACACCGTTTAACCCCTCATACAACAATTCGCGTAATGACCAGCCGGCACAATATCCAGTTAACCATCCCAAATCGTGAATATGAATCGCCGCAGATTTATGTGCGTCACCGATTTCCTTTGGATAAACATGGAACCAATATTCCGCGGTCATACGTTCACTGCTGCGCAAAATAAGACCACCAATAGAATAACCGATGTTTGCGTTTTCCTTAACCCGCCAGTCAGCCTCAGACACATAATCGCCAATAACAGATATTGCATCAACCATCGCTTCACGTGTCTCGGACCGTTTCTGACGATATATAATATATGATTCAGCGGTCTTGTATGCATGTGCGTCCATTAATGATTCAATGACCGTTTCTTGAATTTCTTCGATTTTTGGAGTTTTGCTAGCAAATTTAGCATCCAATTTATTCAATGTGTTTTGCGTTATTTCGGCAATCTTTGTGTTATCTATTTCATTTGTAACAGCAACAGCCCGTTTAATTGCATTATATATTTTCATTGCGTCAAAAGGAACCGTTTCGCCGCCACGTTTTTGAACAATAGTCATTTTCGTGGTGAACTGTGGTATTACTTGAACATTTTCATTTGCCGTTGTCATCAAAAACCCTTTTTGTCAAAAAACACAATATATAGTGTCAATTTGTTCGATTTAATAACAATATATAGTATGTGGCGATTTTTCACAATACAGAAAAAATAATTTTTTTTAATTTTTTGCTTTACTTTTAAAAAGGTATGTTTTCCGCACTGTTCACAGCGAATCGGAATCGGTGTTTTTAATACAAAAGATGCATTTGTGTCAAATTTTGCAAAATTTTTACTGTCAAAACGATTCGTTTTTTTATCAAAAACACAAAATATTGATAAAAATGTCAAAAAAATTCGATTCGTAAACAATATATTGATTTTAATAAGGGGTTTAAGAATAAATGCATAATTTGGTTGTTTTTATTCCCAAAAAAGATTTATACTTGAGCCTGTAAAAAGGAAAAGATTATGAAAATAAATGCGAAATCAGGTTTGAAAAATGTTTATGAAATGCTAAGTGATGTTTGTGTTCGTAATGCGGATAGGGTTTTCTTTGTTAGGGAAAACAGAACATATGCTGAATTTTTGCGCCGTGTTCAAAAACGCGCAGTATTGTTGAGCAAACAATTCAAAATAAAAAAGGGCGATGTCGTAGCTTTGTTGTGTTCAAATATACCAGCATTTATTGAATCTTACTATGCAATTTTATCGATTGGTGCACGCGCATTGTTGTTGGATACTGGTCTTGCGCACGAAGAACATATTAATATGATGAAACGCACAGATGCTAAATTGGCATTGGCGGACAAGACGCATATGTTCGACTGTGAGTTTGAAATGTTCGATATTGAAAATGATGATGATACAGATGAATCTAAATTCGTTGCTGCGGATGTTACGCGGGATGATATTGCACAGTTGTCTTTTACATCGGGATCAACCGGTAATCCAAAGGTTGTTGGAATTACCCACGGAAACCTGTTGTCGTTGTGCGAAGGTGCTGAATATTATACGCATATCGTAAAACCTGGATTTACTTTCTATGGTTTCTTGCCGCTGTATCATATATATGGAATTGTTATTAATATTATTTGTCCAGTGACTTTGCAAGGTCAGTTATTATTGCAACCGGTATTAAAGCCTGCTGAATTTGTTGCCGATTGGAAAAAATATAGACCAGAGGTTATACCTGCTGTTCCCCGTATTTGGGAGGTGTTTTACAAAAAAATCGTGGATGAAGCACGTAGCAAACATCTGTGGACAATTATGCGCATAATTTTGGCATTACAAAAACCACTGCGTAAAATCGGTCTTGGAAAATTAGTGGATAAGGTTACGAAACCTGTTCATGACATTTTCGGTGGGCGGACACGTGTTTTGGTTTCTGCTGGTGCGCCATTAAAACCGACAATTCGCAAATTCTATGAAAAGTTGGGCTTTTCGGTTGGTGATTGCTTTGGGTTGACCGAAACAACTGGGCCGGCTTTGTTTAATTGGGCGGTACCAAAGCCAGATGGTCATGGTATTCACTATGCGGGACCCCTGATGGGTAACGAATTAAAGATTCATAACCCAGACAAAGATGGTGTGGGTGAAATCTGGTTCCGTGGCAATATGCTGATGCCGGGATATATAGGTAACGATGAGGCAAATGCTGCCGCGTTTGAAGATGGCTGGTTTAAAACGGGTGATGTGGGTATGCTTGATTCCAAGGGGCGTTTGATTGTTAAGGGACGGCAAAAACAATTAATTGTGTTGGAAAGCGGCAAAAAGATTTGGCCCGAAGAAATGGAAGATTTATATCTGCAAAATCCAGATATTTTGGCAGCTGCGGTGTTTGAATATAAAATCAATGGCAAAATTGTGCCGTACGCAGTGTTCCAGGTCAAACCAGGAACCAAACCAGAATACATTGCGCTGTTGATCAAGGCATCGAATTTAAAGATTGCGCAATATAAGTGGGTAAAGCATTTTGCGATAACAGAAAAAGAATTGCCACAAACGTCTGCTAAAAAGATAAAGCACTTTATGGTGAAAGAGTTGCTAGAGAAAGGCGAATATCAACGCTATGATGGTTAAAAACGGGGGCATTGCCCCCGTTTTATATTGTTTTGACGATTGTTTTTTTATATACAAACTTGACAAAATAGAAATGTGTGCTATATATAGAATAGCCAAGGGGGTGTTGTATGGATAGTGGAAATATAAATGTTATGCGTTCTATTTTGCGCTATGATGTGAATCGCGCTTATATTGGCGATTTTACGAATGCAGAATTAGAAGGGGCTTTCAGAATTTTTATGTGTTCTCAAGATTGGGAAAAACCAGTAATAAGAACCGTAATTCACACGGGGTATATTGATGGTCCAATGATTTGTCGCGCAGTTTGGAACGAAATGTCTTATAATCCAAAACGTTTCGGAAGAACCTCTCCCTTTTTACATAATGGCAAAGAAGACATTTATCATTTTTGTGACAGACGTAATGAGGTGCCAAAAGATACCCCAGGGTATGATATCGTTGTTGAAATTCGAAATAAAATGCGCAGGTTTTTGGAATATAATAGATTCGAAAGTGGCAAATGGTGTGATATTATTGATCCGTCAAAGGGTAACATGGTTGTGAGCTTTGTCAGTGGTTGTTCGGATAAAAAATATAAAATGTTGGCAACGTTGCGCGATATTATGCGTGTTGTCATAAGTCAGAATTTAAAAGATTTGAATCTTGTTACATATCGCAAAGAAATGGAACCGATTATTAATGCTCGTCATCCAAATGGTGTACGTGCCAAAAAAGAGCCATATTTTGCAGATAAAATTTTGGCAGCAGAAAAACGGATGCGCGAAGAAGAACAGGCAAGACAGGAAAGATTGGATGATGCCGAAGATAATGCTATGATTACTGCGGATTCGCGGACACGTTTCAGTATGTCATTGGAACAATATAATCAGGCACAAAATGATTTGGAAAGAATAAAAATGATGTCTGGTGAACAAATATCAAAATAAAAACGCCCAATTGGGCGTTTTTAATTGCATACCACAATATATGGCGGCAATGATTTATCCTTGTTTATGCCACGATTACCGCAATCCATACAATTAAATTTTCTGTTTTGGGAATGGCTTTTATCAAAAGGAACCGTTTTTCCAGAAATTGCGTTTACATTAGACGCATACTCAAAACTTGGAAAACCAAAATAAAATGCCTTTGATTCGCCAGAGCATGATGAATCAGATGGATAGCATTTTGCATCGTTTAATTTTGTTTCGTCTGGAATACACTTTGCATGGCATGTTTCCATATTTACAACCATTGTTTCACAATCTGTGCACGATGTTGTTGGAACACGAATGGTTCCACCAGGATTGGCAGATACAGTATCGTTAATTATGCGTGCGCATTTTGTTTCAGTATTTGTTGCGTTTGGGTCGTCAACACATTCCCATTCCAATGTGTTGTAATTTAACCTGGCAACCGATTTTCCAGGACATGTTTTATCAACAAAAGGATTCACACATTCCCAAACATTATCAACGATAACAGCTGTTTGTTGCGCGGCGCACAATGGCTTGCGCGTTTCGTCTGGAACGCATTCAAGAGTTTCAGAATCCCAAATCATATCGCCAGCACAATTTGTTTTTAAATTAAGTGGAATACATTGCCAGCGTCCAAAACGATATGTTGCTGACATTCCAGTTGGACAAACGACGCTGTCATATGTATTTGTTTCAAATTCTTGTGTTGGGGTCGGCATCGCATATTGTGTCAGGTATATTAATTGACCATCTTGAAAATTTTCTTTTTTTAATATCGCAGATGGGATATTACGTTTCGTGCCCCCCCCGGATACGATATGTTCGTCCATAAAAACACCAAAAGTACCAACATCAGCGTAATGTTTTTCTAGTATTTCCATCATGTCGTTATATAATTCTGCGCCGATTGGTTTTGTGTATGTAATTATATATGTGTAATCAGGCGCCTTGTTTCTAACGGCATCACAACTGGTAATAGATTTTTTCTTGTCGATACAGATAACCTCACTTTTTATGTCATTTTGATCTACGCATATATCTTCAAATATTTCACCACGAATTGTACTGTTGTGTGTTGCCATGGTGCATTCTGCAACTGAACGCATATCTGCGCGGGTAACAGAATATTCAACTTCTTGTTCGCGGACACGCAGGGAAGGACTGGAAATCAGGTAGTATGTTCCCATAAATAATGCAACCAAAATCATGATAAAAATATTCATCATTCTCCCTTGCGATTTATTGAAAGTGTAGGTAATATAAAGGTAAAATGCAACAGGAAAACAATTTGCACAAATAAAAAGGTGGAATCGTGAAAAAATTATTAATGTTTTTATTGTTGTCTGGGTGCGGTTTTGTGCCTATGTATTCTGAACGCAATACGGATATATATGTTCCGCCAATTCAAAACGGTGCAAATGGGATTGAATTACGTAATGCATTGAATGCTAAATTCGGTGGACAAAAAGAAGCAAACGCACCGTACGTATTGGAAATATCTTTGAAAGATCCAACAACAAAATATAAAGCATTGGATAAAACGGGGGTCGCCACATGGCAAGAAATTACATTGTCTGCATCGTACACATTAAAGGCGAATAATAAAGTTATTGCCAGGGGAACAGAAACATCATCAGAATCGTATTCTTTTGTAAATTATCTGGTTGCAGCAAATGCTTCATATAACAATGCGGTGAACAATACAATAATCGTATTATCGGAAAAAATCGGTAATCGTGCTATTGCCGAAGTATATAAACATTCCCACGGCGATAAATAATGAAATGGAAAGAATCTGATTTTAAAAGTGGAATTGAAAAAATTCGAGCAGTGTTGATATACGGCCCTGATGCAGGCCAGGTTGACGAGTACTGCGACAAGGCAATCGAAAAACTTGATATCGAAAAAGATAATTTGTTTGCGTTGGATTCTAATGATTTATCTGAAAAACAAGATGCATTGTTTGCGGAAAGCTGCACACCATCAATGTTTGGTGGTCGAAAAATGGTTATTATTTCCAATGCCGGCGATGGTGATGCAAAAGTAATAAACGAATTGATTTCTCACCCTGGATTATCTGCAACGGTTATTGTGTGTGGCGGTGAATTGCGTGCTGGTGGCGGGTTGCGTTCGTTGTTTGAAGGTGGAAACGATATCGCAGCATTACCGTGTTATAATGACGATGCACGCACCTTGGAAACATTGATACGCAGTGAATTGTCTGCAGAATCAGGAATAAAACAGATAACGCCTGATGCGATGGCGTATATGACAACACATCTTGGTGGAGATCGCGGAATTACGCGCGGTTTTTTGAACAAAATTGCGATTTATGTAAGTGATAAACAAATCGTAGAACTGGATGATGTTGAAAAATGTTTGCCTGATACTGGGGCGGCGGATACAGATGACTATTTGTTTTCGTTAACCGCGGGGCATGTTGCGCAAACTGTTACTGCGCTGGACAGATTATTATATTCCGGGGCAGAGGTTAATATGTTGGTGCGTATGCTGGACACTCATTTCAAGCGTCTGTTATCTGCAGTGGTTGATGGTCAGTTGCCACGATTGTTTTGGAAGGTAGAAGATAAATTCCGTACAGCGATGAAAATTTGGTCTGAAAAAGATATTACCGCGGTATTGGTTCGTTTAAATGAATTAGAAAAGCAAATGCGTACTACTGGTATGCCAGTTGAAATTTTATTGCGTGACTTTTCGCTTAAATTGGCAATGCGTGCCGCAAAAATGGCAATAAGAAAAAGGAATTAAAATGTTGGCTTCGGTTTATGCACCAAAAGATTTCAAACGGTTGCGCGCATCGGGCGATTTGGTTGCGCGGTGTTTTGATTTTATTTCGCCGTATATTAAAGCGGGTATATCAACAGGCGAAATCGACAGATTGGTTGCTGGATTTTTAAAAGAAAATGGCGCGCGATCTTCTGATTTGGGATATGAAGGTTACCCGAAAAGCATTTGTACATCTGTTAATGATGTTATTGTTCACGGTATTCCAAACGATAATGTTATTTTGAAAGATGGCGATATTGTTAATGTAGATTTAACCGCGGAATACAAGGGGTGGCACGGTGATGCATCGCGTATGTATATGATTGGCAATGTGTCGGCAAAAGCACGCGAATTGGTGCAAACTTGTCAGGATGCGTTAAATGCCGCTATTTCGATTTGTGCCCCGGGTGTGCCATTATCTGAAATTGGCAAAACGATAGAAGCTGTTGTTAAACCACATGGTTTTTCGATATCACGCGATTTTGTTGGTCATGGCATCGGTAAAGTTATGCATGATGATCCCCAGATTTATCACTTTTATGACAAAATGTGGGACAATGTAAAAATGGTTCCGGGTTTGGTGTTCACTATTGAACCGATGATAAATACTGGTCGTCCCGAATGCAAAATTGACCCAGACGGATGGACTGCGCGTACTGTTGATGGTGGTTTGTCTGCCCAATGGGAACACACACTTGGAATTACCGAAGATGGTGTGATTATATTTACTGAACGCATGATATAAAATATATGGAAACTAAATTGACCGATGAAAAAGAAAATTTTTATTATGGTCATCGTGACAGGTTGCGAGAAAAATTTATAAGCGACCATTTGGCAGATTACGAAAAATTAGAATTGTTGTTAAGTTATGCTATACCGCGTCGTGATGTTCGCCCGTTGGCACGCGGATTGATTAAACATTTTGGTGGGGTATATCAGGTTTTGTCTGCATCTATTGACGATTTGGTGGCGTTCAAAGGTATTGGCCGGAATACCGCAATTTTTATCAAACTTGTTCATCAAATGATGGAAATAAGTTATAAATGTCAGTTAAAAGATACACCTGTTTTTCATGATGAAAATATTTTACATAACTATTGTCGCGTTATTTTGTGTGGAAAACAGGTTGAAGAATCACATGTGTTATATTTGGACAATGATTTAAAATTGATTGCAGATGATTTGCATACTACTGGGACAATTGATACCAGTGCAATATATCCACGTGAAATTGCACGGCGTGCATTACAATTAAATGCGCGTTCTGTGGTTATGGTGCATAATCATCCAGCATCAATAAACGCTTTTTCAAAAGATGATGTTGATGTAACAATGAAGGTAGAATCTGTGTTGAGAAGTTTAGATATAAATTTTTATGATCATATATTGGTTGTTAACGATTCTGTGTTTTCAATGCGCAAAATGCATCTGCTTTAATAAGAAGTATTAATTGAAACTTTTTCTGCTGAATTGTAAGTATTTAAATCAGTATTATTTAATTTCTTGTTTCGTGCATCAAGTAATGTATTAAGGTCACTTAATGGAACAGCAACAGTTGCACAACCGACCTCAAATAAATCATCGCCCCAAATCAAATTTACAATCGGTATAACACACGAAAGTGTTGCGAACATAATTATCAAATTGCGCAAGTTTGTGAATATATCGTTCTTTGCACCACGAATCATAGATACCGCCCAGCCAAACAATAAAACCCCAGTTATAGCAGTAATTATAATCCAGGCATATTCTATAAATGTTTCAAAAGCGCGCAATATACATGATGGGTCTTCGATATAAACAGATGACGCGTCTGCACCAATTACATTGATTCCAGAATTTCTCAGCAATCTTATAATTGTTTCTGTGTTCATTTATTTGCATAACCTATTTAAGAAAACCTGGCATTGTGAAATCGTCATCGTTGGCGGCAACGCCAGCCCAACCAAATAAATCGCCCATAAGTCCAGAATCTTCGCGTTTGGCTTTTTTGAACGGTAAAATGTTTTTCAATTTTCCAATTTTACCGCGTCCCGCAGGTTTGATTGGGGTTTCAATCTTGTCTTGGTTTTCAAAAAATTCTGTTGCCAATTTTTCCAGTGCTATATCTGTGTCTTCTGTGTCTGCAACAGACGCATCTGTTGTGCCTTCGTTTCCTGTCGCGATATCATCTATCTTATCCGCGTCTTCGCCCAGTGGGGTCATACTTTCCAACAATTCTTCTAGTGTTTTTTCAGGCGCAGCTTCTGGAACATCGTCTGCGATAATATCAGAAATTGTCACAGATTCCGCATCTTGTACAGGTTCCTTGGTAATATCTTTGTCTTCTGTTTCAGTAACCGCTTCTATATCAAAGTCTTCGGTTGTTGGGAATTCTGGTGTGTCGTTGGAATCAAGAACAGATAATATTGGCACAACAGTTTCTTCTGTAGTTGCATCTGGTTTTGCAATTTCTTCTGCAACAGTTTCTGTGACTGGTTCAATTTCTGGTTCTTTGATTGCCTGGGTTATCGGCACAACTTTTGGTGATTTCCGCGGTTTTTTTTCTGCAACGGACTCTGGCATTGGTTCGATAACAGGTTCGATAATATTTTCAACGATGGGTTCTGTGACATTTTTATCTGTTTTTGTGTCAGTTAATGCATCATCAGTATCAACAGGAACACCAAACAACACCGTGTCGGGCCCAAGTGACAAAGCGGTGCGAACCTCTTCAAAAGCGGCGCGAATATCCGCCATATCAAATAATTCATTTCCGGAAATATAGATAATTTTAGTTTTCATGCACAAAATCCCTTAATGCTTACGGGCGCATTATATCACATTTTGGGGTTGAACGCATATAAAAAATATCTTATGATGGGCGTATGTCAGATATCAAGGAACAAATCTTTCATGAGCTGGATGCGTTGGCAGATGCAACATCGCGCTTGCGCGGGGCGGCGTCTGTGGCGGAACGTCAAACAGATTTAGAGGTTGCTATTTTAACAGAACAGGTTAAAAATCTGCGTGACCGCAATAAACGCGCAACAGATATGATTGATAAATCCTTGGCTATATTAAAGAAGTTATCATGAGTGTCGTATCAATACCAATTGTTAATAAAAACTATACCATGCGGTGCGGTGACGGCCAAGAGGGGCGCCTTGTTCAGTTGGGACAAATGGTTGATGTGCGGGCGCGTCAAATTCTGGATAAAATGGGGCCATTGCCAGAAAATTTATTGCTTGCGACATTGTGTATCGTGCTGGCGGACGAGGTGCAAAATCGCCAATCGCCGTCGGTTACGGATGATGATTTGCGTGAAATTTTGGCGCGAATTCGGGAAATTAAAAACAAGATAAATTAAAAAGTAAGCTAGCATTATGTCGAAAACTACGAATTTTGTCGAAAGAATAGATTCTCAGCAATTATCCGATGCGATTTCAGAACGGTATTTGTCGTATGCGGTATCAACGATTGTGTCACGTGCATTGCCGGATGTTCGTGATGGATTAAAACCAGTGCATCGCCGTATTTTGTTTTCTATGTTGCGACAAAAATTGTCACCGGCTGCTGCTTTTCGTAAATGCGCAACGGTTGTTGGTGATGTGTTGGGGCATTATCACCCGCATGGCGATTCGTCGGTCTATGATGCGATGGTGCGTTTGGCGCAAGATTTCTCTGTGCGTTATCCGTTAATTGATGGTCAGGGTAATTTTGGTAATATTGATGGCGACCCCCAGGCAGCTTATCGTTATACCGAATCAAAAATGACCGATGCGGCAATGTTGATTATGGAAGGTATCGACGAAGACAGTGTTGACATGATGCCGAACTTTGACGGAACAACGGTTGAACCAACGGTTATGCCTGGTGCGTTTCCGAATTTATTGGCAAACGGTGGTATGGGTATTGCGGTTGGTATGGCAACAAATATTCCGACACACAATGTGGCAGAGGTTTGCGATGCATTATGTTTGGTTGTGGACAAGCCTGATGCGACAACATCACAAATTATGAAGAAATTAGTTGGTCCCGATTTTCCAACCGGCGGTGTGTTAATTGATAATTTTGACACGATTTGCAAAAACTATGATAGTGGACGCGGTGCGTTTCGTATTCGTGCGCGCTGGGAAATAGAAGAACTTGACCGTGGTGGTTATCAAATTGCGATTACTGAAATTCCATATGGTTTGATTAAATCTAAATTGGTGGAACAGATTGCGGGCTTGATTGATGCAAAAAAGTTGCCATTGGTTGACGATATTGTTGATGAGTCAACAACAGATGTGCGTATTGTGATTACACCAAAATCACGCAATGTTCCGGCGGATAAATTAATGGCGCATTTGTTTGCAACCACTGATTTGGAATATCGTTTCAATATGAACTTTAATGTTATTGATTCCAATGGTGCACCACGTGTTATGGGAATTGGTGATGTTCTGCGTGAATTTATTGCACATCAAAAGAAAGTGTTAATTCGTCGAACAAATTGGCGGCTTGGCAATATCACGCGCCGATTGGAAATATTGGGTGGATTGCTGATTGTTTATTTGAACTTGGACCGCGTAATTGAAATTATCCGTACCGAAGACGATGCCAAAGCGGTATTAATGGATGAATTCAAATTGACCGAATTACAGGTCGAAGCGATTTTGAATACTCGCTTGCGTTCTTTGCGTAAATTGGAAGAAATGGAAATCAAGCGCGAAAATAAAGAATTGCTGGCGGAACAAAAGCAATTGCAAGATTTGCTGAAAAGCGAAGAAATGCAAAACGAACAATTAAAGGCATGGTTTGGTGATATTAAAAAACGTTACGACAAAAAAACGGCACTTGGTCGTCGTCGCACAACATGGGCGGAACAAACCGAAGAAATTGTTGTAAACGCGGATGAATTTATTGAAAAAGAACCGTTAACGATAATCTTGTCCACAATGGGCTGGATACGCGCGGCCAAGGGGCACCTTGATTTGAACAACCTGGATGTCAAATTCAAGGAAGGTGACGAATTACTGTCGGCGTTTCATGCGATGTCGACCGATAAAATCAATATCTTTGGTGCGTCGGGCAAAATGTTCACATTATCGGCAAACGATTTGCCGTCGGCGCGTGGTTTTGGTGAATCGGTGCGTATGATGGCGGACATTGGTGCCGAAGAAAACATTGTTCGTGCGTTCGTTTTGGATACAAATGCAAAGTATTTATTGGTTGGGCGTCATGGAACAGGTTTCATTGTTTCGGGTGAAAATTGCTTGGCCCAAACGCGTAATGGAAAACAGGTTATGAATACCGATGATAAGAATCCGGCGGTTTTGTGTGTTCGTGTTGACGGCGATACGGTTGCTTTGTCGGGGTCAAATGATAAATTGCTGATATTTGCAGCGTCTGAGATTCCAGAAATGACCCGGGGCAAGGGCGTTATATTACAGAAATACAATGCCGAACGGACATATACGATTGACGCTATGTTCTTTAACATGGCGGATGGTTTTGGTTGGACGACTGGTCGTGGCACAACAAAATTGGACGATATTACACCATGGTTGGGTAAACGCGCATCCCAGGGTCGCACCATCCCAGTTGGTTTTCCAAGAAGCGGTAAATTTGGGAAATAGTGATTAGTATTAGTGAATAGTAAAACGGGTGCATTTTGCACCCGTTCTTAATAACTAACCACTAACACTAACCGCTTAGTGTGACATTTTACCTTCGGTGAACACAACGTGTTTGCGTAATTTTGGATCATATTTACGCATTTTCATTTTGCCAGCGGTGTTTTCCGACTTGGTATTTTTAGTTGTTGTATAGAAATAGCCGGTTTCTTTGTTTTCCAGCTTGATAACTTCTTTGCTGCCTTTTTTAGATGCCATTTTTTTACCCTTTGTTAATACTGCGTTGAATATTAAGTTATAAATTCCCGAAAATCAAGTAAATTTTGGTGCGGGTAAAGAGACTTGAACTCTTATGGGTTTGCCACTCTCACCTAAATCCAGCGCGTCTACCAGTTTGATTGCTGCGCTGCGCTCGCAATCCGCTTCGCAGACGCCATACACATTATTGGTGCGGGTAAAGAGACTTGAACTCTTATGGGTTTCCCCACTGGAACCTAAATCCAGCGCGTCTACCAGTTTCGCCATACCCGCACAAACTTAAGATTAATGCACTGGGTATGCGCGTGGGAACGATGAATCTGGACGGTCAAGACCAGTTTTAACACCACACCCGGCAACCGCCAGTGAAAAAACGACTAAAATTCCAATAATTACTTTTTTCATGGTGTTCATTATAAACCCAGAATACTGAAAAAGTCAAATCATGTGGAATAATTTCAATTCCATAATTGCTGATATGCTTTTAATTTTCTTTTGTTTGGCAGCCACAAATTGACAACATTCGAACTGAAATATCACAGTATGATAGAAGAGTTTTTGAATGATTTGAAACACTAAACCGACAGAATTATTTACTTGTGAAAAATTGTTGTAATCGTTATTATCCGATTGAAAGGAGTCAAAAATGAAAACAACCATCATAATCGCAATCGTAGCAATTTTAGGAATACTCGGATATTTTCTTATACCATGCAACAAATGGGATAATGTATTTCCAAAAAATCCAAATGTTGTCATGCAAAAGGTTCATTTCCACAACAGATATGGAATCGAATTGACTGGTAATTTGTATATGCCTAAAAATAAAACAGCGGAAAAGATGCCAGCAATCGCAGTATCTGGTCCTTTTGGTGCAGTTAAAGAACAATCTTCTGGTTTATATGCACAAGAAATGGCATCTCGTGGATTTATAACTTTGGCTTTTGATCCATCTTTTACTGGTGAAAGTGGTGGCAAAGTTCGTTATGTTGCATCCCCTGATATAAACACAGAAGATTTCTCGGCCGCTGTTGATTATCTGGCAAATCGCAAAGACGTTGATGCTGATAAAATCGGTATTATTGGAATCTGTGGTTGGGGTGGAATGGCAATCAACGCTGCAGCAATGGACACCAGAATCAAAGCAACCGTTGCATCAACAATGTATGACATGACACGTGTAAGCGCAAATGGCTATTTTGATGCTGATGATAATGCTGATGCACGCTTTGCAAATAAAAGTTCATTAAATGCACAACGCACAGTTGACTATAAAAACGGCAAATATGATTTGGCAGGCGGTGTAGTTGATCCATTACCAGATGATGCACCACAGTTTGTCAAAGATTATTATGCATATTACAAAACACCACGTGGCTATCATAAACGTTCATTGAATTCAAATGGTGGATGGAACAAGACAAGTAGTTTGTCATTCATCAATATGCCAATTTTACAACGTGCAAACGAAATACGCAGTGCTGTATTATTGGTTCATGGCGAAAAAGCACACAGCCGTTATTTCAGCGAAGGTGCCTTTGAAAAACTGAAGGGCGATAATAAAGAATTGATGATTATCCCAGGTGCAAACCATGTTGATTTATACGACAATATGGATGTGATTCCGTTTGATAAGATTGAATCTTTCTTGCGTGAAAATATGAAATAAAAAATCAAATATTAAAATAAAACGACCACCAAACGGTGGTCTTTTTATTTTGGCAGGGCCATCTGTGCAATTCACGAACTAATGATATGCGTGATTTGTTGGTGTGTGGGAAAGATATTAAGGTGTTTTTCTCAGATTTTTATGGTACAATACAATTCATAAGGTAGGTCTAAATATGGATACAACAGATGTAGAACTTTTACGTGCGGGTCTTGCCAGGCAGATAGCCGATGCAGATGCCTGGCCCACGTGGCGTGATAAGCAAAAACGTGAGGTTTTTCGTGAACTTGTGTCCGACAAATTTACAGACGAACAAATAGCACATAGTTATTTTAAATTGCCAACTGGCTATGGCAAAACTGTTATGTTTGCACGTATGGCGCGTGCATATTTTGATGCACTTACTGTGACTGGTACAAAAAAACATCAAAAAATTGTAATAATTGTGCCACGTTTATCTCTGATAGAACAAACACAGAAAAACCTAGAAAAATTCGCAAACATTACCGCAACAGAATTCAGTGGTAAGAAAAAAGATAACAGCAGTGATGTTATTATCACGACCTATAATTCACTAGTAAAATTATTTGGGATTGTAGATTTTAATGATGTTGCCCTGATTTTTGCTGATGAGGCACATCATATGCTTGGCGAAAAGATTTCTGAACGATTAACTTTTTATAACCAGTTTGTGCCAATTATAGGTTTTACCGCTACACCTAAATATGAAGCAAATCGTGCAGTTGCGAATATGTTAAATACTGAAATATTTGCGATGGATATTCCAAAAGCCGTCAAAAATGGCGTTTTAAGTCCAGTTAAGAATATTCTTTATCGGTCAAGTATTGTTTGCGACTTATCCAATATACCTGCAACAAGTACCGGCGATTACGATTATGAAAAAATAACGACAAAAATCAGCCCAGAAACACTGGCAACAGAAATCGCACGTGTTTATGCGGATGGTTTTGATAAAGAAACAGGAACAAGGTTTAATACCCTAAAAGCAATAATAAACTGTCCAAATGCGGCAACTGCGAATTTACAAGCAGCAAAAATAAATGAAATTATGGGACTTGATGTTGCAATATCTTTACACAAAGTTGGAATTAGCGACAAAGAATATGATCGTTTAAAAGGCGAATTTGAATCTGGCAGATACACTGTTGCATGTCAGGTTGGCACCTTGACCGAAGGGTTTGATGATGTAACGGTTTCTATGTGTATAAATTATCCGACACGTTCGCGGGTCAAAGCGGAACAGACCGCCGGTCGAGCAATACGATTGGATGAAGATAACCCCGATAAAATTGCATTTGTTTTGGATACTATATTTCGTGCTACAAAAAATGAAGCACCTGAAGAAATTTTATACACGGCATCGAATTCGCATCAAGTGTTATTCAAGGATATAGCCGAAGGAAATATCGTTTTATACCCCAAGGATTTTCAACGTGATAAAACTAACATAGGTACACGCACTCATGGCAATATTGAATTTGTTGATTTTGACTTGATTACGGATAGTGCAACCCTAATCGAATTGAACCGTAAAACCGAAGAACGCATAGCGGACGAATTTATTCCAGAAAAAACGGATGAATGGTTGTCGGCAATTGATTTAGTGAAAGACAAAGATTTTCCTAGGGGCAGTTATCAAAATATCACGGATGCATTGATAAAATTTCAAAACGATCCCGAATTCAAAGGATTTATACGTGATATGAAAACTGGTGCCCATATTGCCAAGTGTATACATATTAGTAAAAAACAAAGATTTGCAGAAAAAGCGGGATTTAGGTACTATCCGCCCAAAACTGATGAATGGTTGTCTGCTAAGGAATTGGCAAAAGACGACAATTTTCCAAGTGGATATCCAACAAAAATCAACACAGCCTTAGTTGAATTGGAACACGATCCGGAGTGTGAGGGATTTATACAGGATATGAAAACCGGTGGAGGAATGGTTTGTAAATGTATACATATTAGTAAAAAACAAAGATTTGCAGAAAAAGCGGGATTTAAGTACTATCCACCCAAAACTGATGAATGGTTGTCTGCTAACGATTTAGCAAAAGATGAGGGTTTCCCAAGCAATACCTTAAGAATGATCAATAATGCGTTGGACAGATTTGAACAAGATCCCGAATTCAAAGGGTTTATACAGGATATGAAAACAAGTGGAAAGCTTTGCAAATGTATACATGTTAGTAAAAAACAAAGATTTGCAGAGCGAGCTGGGTTTAAAACGTATCCAATCAAGACACCTGAATGGCTAGCAGCTATTGATTTAACTAGAGACCAAGATTTTCCAAGTGGATATCCAACAAAAATCAACACAGCCTTAGTTGAATTGGAACACGATCCGGAGTTTGAGGGATTTATACTGGATATGAGAAGTGGTAGCCAAGTTGTCAAATGTTTGCATGTTAGCAAAAAACAGTTGTTTGCAGAAAAAGCGGGATTTAAAGTGTGTTCTCGAAAAACAGCAGAATGGTTATCTGCTGTTGATTTGGCTAAAGACAAAGATTTCCCAAGGAACTCCCCCAACATAATTAACGCGGCTTTGAACGAGTTGGAATACAATCCAGAATTTAAAGGATTTATACTGGATATGAGAAGTGGTAGCCAAGTTGTCAAATGTTTGCATGTTAGCAAAAAACAGTTGTTTGCAGAACGGGCTGGATTTAGAACGTGTCCTATCAAAACAGATGAATGGCTTTCAGCTAACGAATTAGCAAAAGATGAGTTTTTCCCAAGCAATACACTTGTTAATATCAATACCGCTCTGACCGAATTGGAACATGATCCTGAATTTGAAGGGTTTATACGCTTTATGAATATTCGGGGTCGTACAATCATGTGTATCCATAAAAGCAAAAAACAGAGATTTGCAGAGAAAGCAGGATTTACTCAGAAGCGGCAGCTGACACAACAATCACTGCAAGATGGAACAAAAGTAGTTGGTGTAATGGGCGTGGTACAGGATATCGAAAACAGTACCAGACCAGATGATCCACATGTAATGTAACTACATCGTTTTTCTTAAAGAGTTCGCAAATTGAGGTTAGGAGTGCGTTTTTACGGTTGATATTTGCGAACTGCTATGTAGACAATAAAAAAGCCCGGTTTTCTTTGAAAAAATCGCTTAGTTTGTTCGTAAAAAATCGGGATTTTGAACTTTGGCAGGGCCATCTGTGCAATTAACGAACTGATTTGATTCATGAATTGTTGCAGTTTGGGAAAGAAGTTAAAGTGTTTTTGAATAAAGCATTTTGAAATATCTTGCTTTTACGAATATTTGTAATACAATCTAAGTGTATAATCTGAACAAAAGGATAAAACCAATGCGTATGTAATATTGTAATTTTTTATAAATCACACATAGAAATATGTGTCTGTTTAATTGCAATAGCAGAGGTTTTATTATGGCTTTAATTTCTTTATCAAATGTATCTTTTGGTTATAACGACAACGATTTGTTGAATGGTGTTTCTATCGTTTTTAATGATGATGAACACATTGCAATTATTGGTGACAACGGTTCTGGTAAAACAACATTATTAAAGTTGTTGGTGGGGGATTTGTTGCCTGATTCTGGCAATGTTAGTAAGAACGCAAGTGTATATATGTTAAACCAAATTAATGTTTCAGATTCCAAAAGTGGTGGTGAACAGCAGATGTTTGCTTTAATGAGAGCTTTTGAATCAGGTGCTGATATTCTGTTGCTGGACGAACCGACAAATAATCTTGATACAGATGCCAAACAAATATTCTTTAATCAGTTGAATAGTTATCCAAATGGTGTTGTTATAGTTTCACACGACAGGGAACTTTTACAACAAGTAGATAAAATTATTGAATTACAAAATGGTAAATTGAAAGTATATGGTGGCAATTATGATTTTTATCTGGAACAAAAACAAATTGAATCAGATAGCATTTATTCCAAATATACAGACACACAAAAATCTATTGCCAGATTGAATAATACAATGAATATCGCTCAAAACACTCGCCAACACCATGAGGCAAAACAACAAAAAGAAATTGGGACATCCAGACGAAGCAGATTGGAAGCAAATGCCCTGAAAGGTAAAAGCATTGAAACAGAAGCAAAGAAACGAGCAGTTATCCAAAAGAAACTAACTCAACAAATGGATTTGCAACAATCTTTGTCTGAACAAATGCGAAACGAAACAATAAAAATTCCTATGCCAAACAAACCATTTTATAGCAAGGAATTGGTGCAAATAGCAGGTTTGTGTTTTGCTTATGGTTCTAAACAGATTTTTGATAACTTTGATTTTACTATGTATGGTGGTCAGCGTATTCGTATTGTTGGAAAAAACGGTTCTGGCAAATCGACATTGTTAAAAATTATATGTGGCGAATTAAAACCTGGGTCTGGAACAGTTAAAACATTCGGTAAAATCACTTATTTGAACCAAGATTTATCTGTGTTAGACAAAAGCAAAAGCATAGTTGAAAATATAATTGAAATATCAGGTTGCTTGAAACATGATGCACATGCGATTGCTGCTAATTTTGGTTTTCGTGGCGATACGTCGTTAAAAAGGGTTGGGGTATTATCTGGCGGAGAATTGTTAAAAGCAACCTTAGCAGCCGTCCTGGGCAGTTCTGAACAACCAGACTTGTTGATATTGGATGAACCGACAAACAATCTGGAAATCAAAAGTATATCAATACTAGAAGATGCATTAAACCAATATCGTGGTGCGATATTGCTAGTGTCGCATGATGAAATGTTTGTAAAAAATATCAATATAGACCAAGTTGTTAACATATAAAAAAAGTTCGTAAATGTGTAAAACGGTAGTGGTTTTTGATACCAGATTTACGAACCGCTGAAAGTATTGAAAAACAAAGAAAAAAACACCCAAACGGGTGTTTTGATTTTTGGCAGCCCCACTCGGATTTGAACCGGGATTCTCGCCTTGAAAGGGCGGTGTCCTAACCATTAGACGATGGGGCCGAAACTTTATAAAACCGCCGTGGGAAGATGGCGGCGAAATAAACTGGCGGGATGTAAGGGGCTCGAACCCTCGACCTTCTGCGTGACAGGCAGACGCTCTAAACCAGCTGAGCTAACACCCCGCAAAGCCCACATATCTTATACTGACATTCGGGCAATTGCAAGTATTTTTTTTATTTTTGACAGAGGCGCTTGACAATTATATATTTTGTCTTATATATAGGGCATAGAATGATACAAGGAGACTTTTATGGCCAAAGTATTTGAAAAATTATTCAACAGAAAATCGTCTGTGGTACAAAATGACAACAAAAATACAAATGTTGTTTTGCCACGTCCGAAATATGACTTTGTAGAACAGTATACTGTTATTGACCCAAAACGTGTATTAAACGGTGGTTACGAATTGTTTTATGGGTGTGATATGATACCAGTTGCATGTGAAGAAAGTAAAACTTCGGTATGTGGATTTAATCGGGCTATAATGTTACCAAGAAACATTATATCTGGCTTTTTAAACGCTTTAAAACAAGCACCAGCAGAAACAATTGATAATCCAAAAATGCGGACAATTTCCATTGTACATTTGTCTGATAATCAACGCGTTGTTATTGGTCCACGTATTGATAAACCTGGAAATGTTATTGTGTGGACAGTTGATTCCAAGGAACATGATTGGTTGTTCGACATTACACCCGAAAAGAATCGCGCAATTGTTGAACAGATGAAGATTCATACCCGATAAAAAAGACCCGCATTTGCGGGTTCTTTTTTTATTTAATTAATTTTCCAATCGCAACGGCGGTATCGCACATGCGGTTTGAAAAACCCCATTCGTTGTCATACCATGCCGTCACATGAACCAATTTGTCGTCCAAAACTTTTGTATGGCTGGCATCAAATATCGAACTGTGTGCGTCATCGGTAAAGTCAACGGAAACCAGCGGTTTATCGTTATAGCCAAATGTTTTTGATTCAGCCGCCTTCATCGCAGCATTTACTTCATCAACTGTTGCCGATTTTTCCAGGTTTGCAACTAATTCAACAACCGAAACATCCGGGGTTGGAACGCGAATTGCCATACCGTCCATTTTTCCCGCCAGGTTTGGCAGAACCAGGCCAATCGCCTTGGCTGCGCCGGTTGATGTCGGAATCATAGACATGGCGGCGGCACGTGCACGACGGAAATCCTTGTGATTTTTATCCAATAATTGTTGGTCGCCGGTGTATGCGTGAACAGTTGTCATCCATGCCGACACAATGCCGAATTTTTCATCCAAAACTTTTGCCACTGGGGCCAAGCAATTTGTTGTGCATGATGCATTGGAAACAATCAAATCTTTATCGGTCAATGTCTTTTCGTTAACGCCAAATACGATTGTTTTGTCCGCCCCCGTCGACGGCGCAGAAACCAAAACGCGCTTTGCCCCGCAATCCAGGTGAACGCGTGCCTTGTCCGCAGCGGTAAATAAACCCGTGCATTCCATAACGACATCGATGTTTAATTCGCCCCATGGCAATTTAGATGGGTCGCGTTCGGAAATACATTTAATCTTTTGATTGCCGACAATGATATATTCACCATCCATTTTTACATCCATTGGCAATTTCCCGTGCACAGAATCATATTCCAACAGGTATGCGTTTTCTTCGGCCGGTGCCAAATCATTTACCGCAACAAATTCAATATCGTCACGATTTGATACCAATGCCGCGCGCAGAACCAAGCGGCCAATGCGACCAAATCCGTTAATTGCAACTCTTAATTTTGACATATTTCTTCCTTTCGTTTTCTGTTATGTATGCGTTTATCATAGCACTATTTTTTAGCATATTACAATTGAATTTTGTCCATCGCCATTTTATAGTATTGTCAATATGATATATGATGCATACATTATTACCGGACCAACTGCATCGGGCAAATCGTCTTTTGCCCATAATCTTGCACGCGAAATTGGTGGCGCGATTATTAATGCAGACAGTGTGCAAATTTATCGCGGAATTGAAAATATATCGGCATCACCATTTGCAGAACGTGAAATCACAGATGAAATTGATGGTGTGCCGTATATGTTGTTTTCAATACTTGATTTAAGCAAACAAATCAGTGTGGTTGAATATCTGAATCTGGCGCGCGATGCATATAACAAAGCGTTGGCGGCCGGCAAGATTCCAATTTTTGTTGGTGGAACGGGTTACTATATAAATGCGCTGATAAATGGTATTTCACCGATGCCTGATATTGATAATGATGTGCGGGAAAAGGCACGCAAATTAGTCGCAGATGATATTGAAGCAGCGCGTAAAATGTTGCCAGATGAATTTGTTGCAACTGACCCACAACGTGTTGCGCGCGCGGTTGAAGTTTTCCTGCAAACTGGTACACATATCACAGAATTTCAAAATGCGGAACGTGTCGGTGCGGTTGCGCCAGATGCACATCGTATTTTAATTAACCCGCCAACCGATGTGTTGTTAAAACGAATTGCTGCGCGTATACCAGAAATGATGTCTGGGGGTGCATTGGCTGAGGCACAGTTGATTATTGATTCACATTGGGATGAATCGCGCGCTATTGGTGCAACACAGTTGTGCAAATATATTCGCGGCGAATTAACAATGGATGATGCAATTCAAAACTGGATAACTAAAACCAACCAATATGCAAAACGGCAACGGACTTGGTTTCGAACACAATTCAAACCCGATGAAATAATTACGGAAGTTTAGTTTTTTTTATCTGCAAGCTTTGCATATTCATTACGAATAATTTTATCCATATCTGTTTGGCGCAATTTTCTTGAAAAAAGGGTGCAATTTTTAATTTCTGTTTCTAACATTCCCCAGCCAGCATATTCCCAATCAATTATACCAACGATTTTCATTGTCTTTGGATTGATAATAACATTATTACAAATATCGTTTTGATTCCAACCGTCACCATCGCGATCTTTTAAATCGTCAATTCCATCTGGACGCGCATTGTGTACGGCATATATAAATTCTGCAATTTGTTTTCCCCACGTTTGAACATTTTTCCGCATGGTTGTAAGTGAATATGTGTTCATATTGCAACCCGGAATAAAATTGTAACGATAGAAAGTATATTCGCCAGTGTTTATAATACTGATGTGCGGAATCGCAACAGGTGCAATATTCGCAAACGCATCTGTTATGCGTTTTTCCCGCATAATTTTAGCGATTTGTGCATCGTCATTTGAAAACTTTTTACGGATTTTAAATACATACTTTTTATCAACGATAAAGCCGATATTCCATCCGCCCTTTATCATTTTTACATGACGAAAACGCAGTTCCGGACAAGCCGCACGCAGTGCGTGATACTTTTTCGCCCAATCGTAAAGATGGTCGTGGCGAATCCGTTCACGTGTTGTCCGCGATGGTATAAAACCACACAAAAAATTACAAAATCTAAAAAAAGTTTGCCACATAATGCTGTCCAAATTTTCTTGATATTATGGTATTGAAAAAAACAAAAAAAACAAGTATTTTATGGATATGTTCAAAAGTGGCGATATTGTAAAAATCTTGATTCCAAATGTCGTGAATACTGGATACGACTATCGGTTAAACGCGCCTGCGGACTTGGGAACATTTGTTGAATGCCGTGTTATGAATCGTGCTTATACTGGTGTGGTATGGGGAATCGGCGATTCAAATTTACCAGAAAACAAAATCAAAAGTGTTGTGCGTGTGTTGGATGCATCGCTGCCTGTTGAAACACTTCAATGGATAAAGCGGATGTCTGATTGGACATTAATGACGCCGGGCGCGGTATTAAAATTGATTGTGAATATTCCAGATGCTTTTTCACCACCGCGCACCGAACAATTATATTCTTTTAATTTTGATGCTAAATTAAGAATGACAGAATCGCGTCAGGCGGTTGCCGATGCTTTTTCGTCTAATGAAAACGAGCCAATGTCAGTAAACGATATTGTGAATATTGCGCATGTGTCGCAATCTGTTGTTCGTGGTATGATAAAAAATGAAACATTAACCGTGGCGGAAACGCGTGCAATCGAACATGAAAATCGTTTTATTCACAAATATCATGATATGGGAAATGTTCAATTAAATGACGAACAGTCTGCGGCGGCATCTAAAATAAACGATGCAATCACAAACGGTGGTTTTTCGGTATTTTTGTTGGACGGAATTACTGGTTCTGGTAAGACGCAGGTGTATTTTGATTCTGCGCTGCGTGCATATAATTCCGGAAAATCAGTGTTGTTAATGATGCCTGAAATTGCATTGACCGCACAATTTATGTCGCGGTTTGAATCGCGCTTTGGTGCGCCACCTGTTGTGTGGCATAGTAATTTAACCGCTGCGCGTCGTCGGGATATTTGGCGTGGTGTATTAAGTGGCGAAATCAAAGTTGTTGTTGGAACACGCAGTGCATTGTTTTTACCATGGCAAGATTTAGGTTTGATTGTTGTTGATGAAGAACACGATACATCATATAAACAGGAAGATATGGGTAATTACCACGCGCGCGATATGGCGATTTTGCGGGCAAGTATCGAAAAAATTCCGGTTGTATTGGCAAGTGCTACACCCTCCGAAGAAACATTGGAAAATGTTGCAAATGGAAAATATATTGGTTTGAAATTAAATTCGCGGTTTGGTGGTGCAACATTACCAAAAATCGAAACGATTGATTTGCGTGAACATCATCCAGAATCATATCGCACATCAAATGATGAAAAAGCGCCCGATGTTGCTGGGACCTTGTCTGCACCGTTGTGTGATGCGATTCGTGAAACAATAAATAATCATCAGCAGGTTATGCTGTTTATAAATCGGCGCGGATTTGCACCAATTGTTCAGTGCAGAAAATGCGGTTGGACCGCGACTTGTGATGATTGCAGTGTCGGGATGAATTATCATAAACGAATTGGAAAATTGTTGTGTCACATGTGCGGCAAAACAGAACCAATGCCTGATAAATGTCCGAATTGTGGAAACGATGTTTCTATGCGTGGCGCTGGTGTTGAAAAAATCCAAGATGAAATTGCGGCACGTTTTCCAAGTGCGCGAACTGCGCTGGTATCCAGTGATACAATTGCATCGCGACAAAGCTTGGAACGCATTGTGTCGAAAATGGAATCGGGTGAGATAGACATTGTTATTGGAACACAGATTTTGGCAAAGGGACATCATTTTCCAAATTTAACTTTGGTTGGTGTTGTGGACAGTGATATGGGATTGTTTGGCACAGATTTTCGTGCGGCCGAACACACATTTCAACAATTATTCCAGGTTGCTGGTCGTGCGGGACGGGGCGAATTCCCGGGACGCGTGTTATTGCAAACATATCAGCCAGACCATCCAGTAATAACGGCGATTTGTGCTGGTGACCGTGATGAATTTATGCGCACAGATATGGATGGTCGTCGTGTTGCAAATTTGGCCAATTAATTGCTGTTGTGGTCGAAGGTAATAAAGAAAACATATTGCAAAAATATTGTGCTGATTTGGCTGCGATTGCGCCGAATATTGTTGGTGGAAAAATAATGGGACCTGTGCCAGCACAAATATATCAAGTTCGTAATTGGTATCGTATGCGTTTTTTAATTTCTGGTGATGTGCGTGCAAAATTGCAACCGATTGTGGCAAATTGGATTGCGCGTGTAAAACAGCCCGCAAATATTCGGGTAAAAATTGATGTGAATCCGGTTAATTTTATGTAATTTTTATTTGTTGCGACAAAACAGTTTTGAAATAAAAGCTTTGAATTCGGCACGTCTTTTTGCGCGCGATTGGAAAAATTCTTCCAGTTTTTCACGGTCGGGAACATTCGTGTTGTGTGGAATCTTTTTCATTTGCACAATTTGCATATATTGCTTGTATTCATTGCGGCGTTCAATAATCATTGAGCCCGATTCATCAATCAGCCCCAAACGCAACATTTCGGCATCAGAACCATCGTATGAAA
>CADAHF010000005.1:36476-53201 GCA_902787665.1 uncultured Pseudomonadota bacterium | reverse complement strand
ATTGCAAACATCGGTGCATAATAGTTGTGCGAATACCAAATAAACCACACACGCCCCAATACATTATCACGCGGAACAAAACCAACATGCGCACGTGAATCGGCACTGTTGTCGCGATTGTCACCCATGAAAAAGAAATGTTTTTCCGGCACAGTATATAATTCTGTATTGTCCAACGGCGCATCATCAGCGGTCTCAATAATGCTGTGTTTAACACCATTTGGCAATATTTCGTCGTATTCTGTCATTTTGAATACGCCGCATGCGCCCGCATACTCACGGCAAAATCTGTCTGACTTGTATTCAATAGTATAATTAAATGTTGCCGGTTCGTTTTTTATCCATATCTTATTACCCTTTATCGACATATCTTCCTGGTAAAAACCAACGCTACGCAAAGATTTCGGCAGCATAGCAACAACATACGGACGCGGATTTTCGCGCTTTACCATAATACCGTTTATATATAACCGACCCTTTACCATCTGAACAGTATCGCCCGGTTTACCAATTAAACGTTTAACATAATCTTGGTTTTCATTCACAGGATTGCGAAATACAACAACGTCGCCAACATTGGGCTCACGCGCAAAAAACCGCCCATTCCATAATTTCCACGAACCAAATGGGAAAGAATAACGTGAATATCCATATGCCCACTTTTCTACAAAAATATGGTCGCCAACATGCAATGTCGGAATCATTGACCCAGATGGTATGTTAAACGGTTCCAACAACAAACTGCGAAAAACAATCGCAATTAATGCACCATAAAAAATAGTATTAAACCATTCACGTGTCTTATTTCTTGCCGGCATGATGGGCGCTCCCTTAATTACATTGTGGGTATTTTATAACTTGAATTGTAGATACGCAAGTTTTAATATGCGATTATGATTTCGTTGAATTCAATTATCTTTCACGGTATGGATGCGACCCGCATTGATGTCCAGGTGCAAATTGTAAACGGCCTGGCAAAACCAGAATTCAATATTATTGGTTTGGCAGACCGCGCCGTCAAAGAATCTGCGGAACGTATTCGTAATGTTATATCAGCATTGAATTTACACCTGCCACCAAAAAAACTGACAGTAAATTTATCACCGGCAGATGTTGAAAAAACCGGTTCACATTTTGATTTACCAATATTGTGCGGAATTCTGTGTGCCATCGGTGTATTACCAATGGAAAAACTGTCGCACTATGTGATTATGGGTGAAATCGGTTTGGATGGTGCAATTGTTCGTACTGATGGTGTTTTACCCGCGGCGGTTTGGGCAAAAAATAATGACATGGGAATAATTTGTCCGGGATCCCAGGGGGCTGAGGCAGCACTGTCTGGACATAATGACATTTTAGCACCAACACATGTATTGGAACTGATAAATCATTTCAGTGGTGCGGCAATATTACCCACCCCCGATGTCAGTGATATTCATAAAGCGCAACCTGCCCCGACTGGCGACTTTGCCGAAGTATTTGGTCAAGAATCTGCAAAACGCGCGATGGAAATCGCCGCTGCGGGCGGTCATGCAATGCTTATGGTTGGACCGCCGGGATCGGGCAAAACCATGTTGGCATCACGCTTACCAACAATATTGCCAGAAATGACCGCAGATGAAATTTTAGAAACATCTGTTATTTATTCTATTGCGGGTCAGTTGGGCAATAAATCACTTATCACGAACCGCCCATTTCGTAGTGTTCATCACACGGCAAGCCCGGTATCCCTTGCCGGTGGCGGCAGTAACGCAAAACCAGGCGAAATTTCATTGGCGCATAACGGTGTTTTGTTTTTGGACGAATTGCCCGAATTTGATCGCGCGACATTGGAAATTCTGCGTCAGCCGATGGAATCTGGCAAGATTACTATTTCACGCGCAAAGCATAACGCGACATATCCTGCACGGTTTCAATTAATTGCGGCGATGAATCCGTGTCCATGTGGACATTTGGGTAATGCAGCACTATCTTGTTCGCGTGCGCCCCGTTGTGCCGAGGCTTATCAAAATAAAATATCAGGTCCGCTACTTGACCGGATTGACTTGCATGTCGATGTTGATGCGGTAAACCCATGGGACATGAAACCAGTCACCGACAAACCTAATGAAACAAGCGCACAAATTCGCGCCCGTGTTGTTGCGGCACGCGCGCGTCAAATTGCACGTCAGGGCAAAGTGAATGCAATGTTGGACGGTGCGGAATTAAATGCCGTTACAAATCTGTCTAGCGAATTGACAGAATTTTTGAATATCGCCGCTGAAAAAATGTCTATGTCTGCGCGTGGATATAATCGTATCAAACGAATTGCGCGCACAATTGCCGATTTGCGTGGCAGCGATGATATTGAAATGTCTGATATTGCAGAGGCATTATCATATCGTCCAATCGGACGTGGTAAATATGGTGTAAAATAAAAATGCGCCAATGGCGCATTTTTAAAACTCAAACCTTAATCCCAACATTAAATTCGTCAGGAACATATTTTCCGCACTGAACCAGTCACGGTGTCGTGTGTCATCTTCATTAGACAACGCCCATTTGATTTTCGGCACATACATAAAACGCGCACCGAAATCGATAAACATCTTTTCACTTATCCCATATGAAGCACCAATAGCCAACACCCCAGCAATATTTGATGTTTCGGTCTTTGATTTATGGAATTTCAAAATGATACTTGTCGGGTCTTCACTAAAATCCTGGCGCAGTTCAATATCTTCGGACAAATCACCATACCTGTCTGACAATTGCAGTTCCGTGCTAGAATTCGCATAACCCAACCCAAAACCAATATATGGAATTAATTCATGCATCGGCTTTTGCATACCATCAAAGAAATCATAGAACGCCATCAAACTGATAACATCGGTCGATACAGTTGAATGCACCGAACCAGATTCAACATTTTCAATATATGACCCATCAGACAAAACCAAGTCACCATCAAACAACGGTGTAGTATCAAAATCAGTTTCCGTGATACGATCCCAACCAACCTCAAGTCGCCAATTTGAATGATACGGAACAATCCAACCAACACTTGCACCCGCGGCAAATGTTAATTTTTTGAAATTTTCTTTGGCATGCAATTCGCCAATATTTCCATATCCCAGTTCATAATACCCACTGCATATAACACCGTTACATGCCGCCTTTAATGCACTGGCCGGCAAAGCATTCAATGTCGTTGAATCGTAATAATAAAAAGCATCCAATTCACCGATATTATTTTTAATTTTTGCCGTACCATACGATGCGCCACCACGCACAGACAACACAAACCGCGAACCATCATCATTATACCAACCGCCCGCAACATATTCGCTTTCATATTCCCAGTTTGCGCGTGCCCCAGTCATACAGACACAAGATAATAACGGTAAAACAAAAATTAATTTTTTCATCATGCGCACATTATATCACAAAAAGCATTAATATAAAAACCTTTTTATTCCTTCGCCACAATATCGTGAAAGATTTCAGCAGGTATTGTTCCGCCGGTTATTTTGTTAGACATTGGTGTAAAATCGTCTTTGCCAACCCAAACGCCAACAACCAATTTTTTTGTTGCACCAATAAACCACGCATCGCGGTTGTTGTTACTGGTTCCGGTTTTGCCGCCCAACACACCTGGCGCAGCGGCACGATGCCCTGTGCCGCCAGTTGCAACCACATCTGCCAGTAATTCGGTCATATGTTTTACAGTTTCATCACCCAGAACCGTAATCGGTTCCGATGGATTGCGCTGATACAATACATTTCCAGCCACATCGGTAATTTTAGTAATAGAATATGGACGCACGGATTCTCCATTATTCCAAATCACCGCATAAATATTTGTTAAATCAATCAACGACATTTCTGATGCCCCCAACACAGTTGAATATTCACGGCGCAGACGCGTTCCAACACCCAAACGTCCAGCCATATTCAACACAGAATCAATTCCGTATGATTCTGTTAACTTTAGCGGCACCGAATTCACACTTTTTGCAAAAGCAGTTGCCAGTGTTATGTCGCCATAATACCGTTCATTATAATTTTTTGGGTTATAGTCCCCAATCGCAAACGGAGAATCATTAACATAAGAATCTGGTGTTAATCCATTTTCCAATGCCACCAAATACACCACCGGTTTAAACGCAGACCCCGGCTGACGCAGCGCCGTTGCACGATTAAATTGACTTGATTGATAATCGACCCCACCCGACATGGCACGCAACGCACCATCGTGCGACATTGCCACAACTGCCCCCTGATTTTCACCAGTTTTACGCGACAATATTGCGGCAACCTGTTCTTGTAAACTCATATCCAGTGTGGTATATATATACAAGTCAGAATTAAACACACCAATTCTTGATTGTGCTTCGTCCATGACAAAGTCAGTCCAATAACGATACTTATTCGTGTCTGGCGCAGGTGTCGCCGGTGCCAAATTTTTTGCCGCCGCACGTGCTTGATTTATATCGATATAACCCTGGCGCACCATTTCGGTCAAGACAACGCGGGCGCGCGCAATATTGTTTTCCGGATTTTTAAGCGGACTGTATGTTGTTGGTGCCTTTAACATTGCGGCAATCTGTGCCGCCTGGGCCAGTGACAATTTATTTGCCGGCACTTGAAACATTACGCGTGCCGCAGCATCAATGCCACGCAATCCTCCAACCAACGATACACGATTAAGATACAAATCAAGAATCTGATTTTTATCAAAACGATTTTCCAGCCAATAAGACAAAATCAATTCTTGTACTTTGCGCGAAATCTTTTTATCACGCGAAAGGAAAATATTTTTGGCTGTCTGTTGCGTAATTGACGAACCACCCGCCGCAAATGTTCCCCGAAACATATTCACAAACAAAGCCCGAACAAGACCGCGCCTATCAATTGGTCCGTGTTCAAAAAATCGTTTGTCTTCAATCGCGACAACCGCCTGCCATACGTACGGTGGCAAATTTTCAACCGACACCGGTGATCCCATTATACGATTAGATGCGCGAATTTCGTTCCCATTTTTATCCAGGAATACGACCGCCGCAGCACGCGTTTCATGCAAAATTGCATCCAATGACGGCATACGCAAATAAATCACGGCGACATATCCAGTCACAAAAATAATTCCAACCAAAACAAGGTTTAATAAATATACAAACATCCGCCGTTTAATACTGGGGCGTGATTTATTTTTTAAGATTCTATCATCTTGATTACGCATTGGAAAAAATCTCTTTCGTCACAATTATAGCATAAAATTCTTGCCAATGCACACCGTTTGTCGTTATAATTAAACCTGATTATTACGGGGGAAAAAATGAAGAAAGTTTCGGTTGCTTTATTGGCGGCGTTGCTTGCAACACCAGTGTTTGCTGAATTGTATGACGAAGATTACGGCACATACGACGATGAAGAATATGGGACATACGATGATGAATCATATTCATCGTCCACCACGACACAATCGACCGGGCATGCGCGCGATACATACGCTGGCTTTCGCATTCATCGCAACGAATATATTACATACCGCTATTCGATTAATGGCGACCATCTGACAACGGTGCGTGATAATAATTTTGGATTTGGGTTAAACATCGGCAATCGATTAACAGACA
Source organism: uncultured Pseudomonadota bacterium (assembly GCA_902787665.1). GTDB lineage: Bacteria > Pseudomonadota > Alphaproteobacteria > Rs-D84 > Rs-D84 > Enterousia. Next base: position 47,583 of record CADAHF010000005.1, on the reverse strand, counting down.
ACATCAAAATTGAATTTGAAACACTTTATACGGGCAAACATGCAAACAAACACGCGACCGACTTTAATTATGATGTTTGGTCAAACATGTTAAATGTGTATATGTACAAAACCCATGGTGGTGCGGTTGAACCGTATTTGGGGCTCGGTTTGGGTCTAACTGGCATTTGGTCGGACATTGATGGCACATTGGGCAATTATGATGCTGTTGATTTTGATTTATCTTTTGCGGTTATGGGTGGTGTTAATTTTGCATTAAACGAATATATCGATTTGAATTTGGGGTTGCGATACATTGACTATGGCGACGCAAAACATAAAAATTCAACGACAAAAATTGATGCAACCGAAATATACATCGGTGCCGCATATAAATTTAGCATTTTCAAGAAATAAAAACCGCCCAATCGGGCGGTTTTTAATAATCAATAATACAAATTAATTAATGACGGCGAAAACCACCATTGTTGTATGATTGTGCCGCACCACTTGAACGTTTTGACAAATAACGCGCGGCAATTAAAACTAACCATTCAAATGCCAAACCAGACATTCCAGCCAATTTCATTTCAATTGGATTCATCCAACCCAAAACATAAATCAACTGTGCAACAAATGAAATATACAAGATACCAAACACACCAGTAAAAAATACTTTTTTAACTTTTCCAAACATCTTTCTGTCCTTTTTATTTATAAATTTTGTTTCTGGGTGCTGGATTCTGGTGCCAGGTTCCAGCGGACCCCGCAAAAGCTTAAACGAACGCAATTAACGATTGCCAACCGCGTTCAAACGCCATATTAGGCAGCCATTGCAAGGCGAACGTTGTCGTTCGCAGCGATTCTATCGCCATTCAGTTTTTATTTAGTTTTTAACGACACCACGTCGGATTCAACCAATTTGTCTTTCGTCATCTGTCGAATCTAGAACACCCCCGTATGTATTATTGGTGGAGGTGCCGGGTACCGCCCCCGGGTCCAAAATGAGTATTGCACAACGGCTTCAGAATCATCATCGCATGCGCGACCCACGAATTATAAATCTTTATACTGGAAATTGCAAGGTTTTTGGTTATAATGCGCCTAAAGGACTTAAAAAATGAAGTTTTTGGATAAAGCGAAAATTCATATCAAAGCGGGTGATGGCGGTAATGGGGCCGCATCTTTCCGTCGCGAAAAATACATCGAATTTGGTGGACCCAACGGTGGCGATGGCGGTCGTGGTGGCGATGTTATTTTTCGCGCAGTGCCAAATGTAAATACTTTGATTGACTATCGTTTCAAAACCAATTTTGCCGCCCAACGCGGACAAAACGGTATGGGACGTATGCGCACTGGATATTCGGGCGAAGACCTGGTATTGCCTGTACCAACAGGAACGGTCATTTTATCTGAAAACGAAGAAATTGAATATGCCGATTTGAATGCCGATGGTATGGAATATCGCGCGGCACGCGGTGGAAATGGTGGTTGGGGAAATCTGCATTTCAAAAGCCCAACAAATCGCGCACCAAAACAGGCGAACGATGGTTTACACGGTGAAGAACGGACGGTTGTTTTGCGCCTTAAACTGATTGCGGACATTGGTTTGGTTGGTTTTCCAAATGCGGGCAAATCTACATTGTTATCTGCGGTTACATCGGCACGACCCAAAATTGCGAACTATGCTTTCACTACATTAAACCCGCAACTGGGGGTTATGTATGCACACAAACGCGAATTTGTAATGGTCGACCTGCCCGGCCTTATCGAAGGTGCACATACCGGTGTCGGTCTGGGTGACAAATTCCTTGGGCATGCAGAACGCACTAAACTTATTTTGCATGTTATTGACGGCACAGAACCAGATTGGGCGGCGCGCTATGCGGCGATTCGTTTTGAAATGGATTCGTATGGTGGTGGCTTAATCAATAAACCAGAAATTGTTGTCATAAACAAAATTGATGCCGTTGATGATGGCGACTTAAAAACGCGTATGGCTGAATTCAAGAAATCTTTTGGTCGCAAAAAGAAACCTGAAATCGTAACAATCAGCGCCGCCGGTCATATTGGTCTTGATAATTTAATTGCAGCGGTAGAAAAGGAATTTAATAAATGACGGATTTCAACATTCATAAAGCTCAAAACAAACAAAATAGTGAAATGCTGGATATGGGCGGCATCCCTGTGCCATATATTCCAACACCTAACCATTGTTGGTCAAACCCATTGGATGAATACAAAAATAGCAAAGAAAAATCGGCGGCATTACTGCGTGCACGTGAAAATAATTTAATGGCGATTGACAGTAATGGTAATGAAAAACCTGTCGAAAGATTTTATATGGGCTACGAATTGACTTTTGTTGATAAGAATGAATTGGCTTTTGTTGGTGGTATGTGGCGAATTCAGGATAAACTGCCCTTGCCAATCACCCGTGTACGCGGCAAAGATATGATTTTGACCAAGAAAATTGATCACACTGAAAAAACACTGTTTGATTTCTATCGTGGCAAAGAAGTCAAATATAACTGTTACGGACCTTTTGTTATCCAAGACGACAAATATGATTATATTGTTGCAAAATACGAAACAGACAAAGAAATCTATTGGGCATACGGAAAAAGCATCGAAGAAGCGCGGGCTTTTATGGGCATTAAATTATATGATGAATACAAAGATGTAATAAACACAATCGCATGCAAAAAGAAACTGCGTAATGGCAAATAATCATTTTGATTTTTAATGCGACCACTGATAAAATAAAACGAATAAAAAACAAGAAAAGGAGAAACAAATGGCATTGTCGTTGAAAGGAACACAAACCGAAAAGAATTTATTAATTGCATTTGCTGGCGAATCTCAAGCACGCAACCGTTATGGCTTTTTTGCATCAAAAGCCAAAGATGAAGGTTTCCAGGCAATTGGCAAAATCTTTACAGAAACAGCCGAACAAGAACGTGAACATGCATCTCGTTTGTTTAAATTTTTAGAAGGTGGCGCGTTGGAAATAACAGCGACTTTTCCGGCTGGTAAAATCGGTACAACTCTTGAAAATCTGCAGGCGGCTGCATATGGTGAACACGAAGAAAACACAGATATGTATCCAAAGTTTGCACAAATCGCCGCCCAGGAAGGCTTTGATGCAATTGCAGATATATTAAAAAACATCGGTTATGCAGAACGTTATCACGAATCGCGTTTTCGCGCATTAATTGATGCGATTGAAGATGGTACATTGTTTAAACAAGATAAAATCGTTATGTGGCGCTGTACAAATTGTGGTATGTGGCACATCGGATATGAGGCACCAAAGGTTTGCCCAGCATGTCTGCACCCACAAGGATATTTTATCAGCGAAGGAACTATTTCCCGCTGTGACACGAACGAAGGATTCTGTGAATATTCAAATATCGAAGGTTAAAAAGTAAAACCGCCCGAACGGGCGGTTTTTTTTATTTATCTTATTAATGACTAAGATTCGTCTTCATCTGGTTCTTCGTCTTCTTCGTCATCTTCATCCGTTGCATTTAAATCGATTTCTTTTGGAATACCCAGAATATCCTCAATTTTATCAGACGCAGCTTCTAAATCCATTTTGTGCAGAACGGCAAATTCTTGGGCCATACGTTCCAAAGCACGCAAATACAATTGACGTGCAGAAAAAGTCATTGTGTCCGATGCGCTGCGTCGTTGTAAATCACGAACCACTTCTGCCAATTTCATCGGATCACCAGAATTAATGTTTTCTTCGTATTGTTGTGCACGACGCGCCCAAATCATACGTTTGGCGCCCGCTTTACCCTTAGCAGAAGCGATCGCTTCGTCCATCTTTTTAACCGATGACAACGAACGCAAGCCAGAAATTTCCGCGCGTTCAACCGGGACACGCAATGTCATATGATTACGATCAAAATCAATAACCAGCATTTTTATCTTTTGCCCAGCGATTGTTTGTTCCTCAACACGCACCAACTTACCAACACCCTGGGTTGGATAGACAACATATTGACCGGTCTTAAAATCTAATTTTTTACTTGGCATAAGGCATACCTTTTACACGTTGCCATTCTCTCTGACTACCCTATTATAGCACAAAAAACAAGAAAAACAACTTTTGACTAAAAAATAAATGACATCTGTTAAGATGCCATTTTGATATTAACGTATACGAATTGCCCCAGTACGTCGTATGGCTGACGCACGACCAGCCTTAGAATTTTCCGTTGGCGTTCCACAAACCCATTCATCATTGATTAAAAACGCCGTCATTCCCTCATCACACACTGGTTTTTCAAGACGCCAAGCCCAACAACCACTTTTTTTGAACGCCTTGTAAGTCGTTGAATCTGCGCCATTACGGGTATATGCACCATATTCGGGATTCCATATTCCTGGGGTTTCGCCACTGCACCATTTGCGGTCACCAAAACACATTATTGAATTGCCACGATTATCAGATAATTCAACAGGTTCACTTGTAGCGCGATAACCACTTGTCACATTATTACCATTGCCCATCATATCGCCAGTTTCCAAATCCATGCACCACAGTTTTTGACATTCCATTGTATTTATCCCGTCAATTCTGGCACTGCGTCCCGTCAACACATATCCATCGCCGCAGGAAAAACCCGCCGCAAAAACTGGCACACACAGCATTGAACAAATACAAAACCAAAATGATGCAAATATCTTGGACATCAACCTTCCCTGTATGCTATACATTTTACACATTTTTCATACAAATTCCAAATGTTTTATTACTGTCCCAATCCCGCTGGCGAAAAACGTCCGATATTATTAAACAGTTCTTGCAACGCATTAAGTTCTATTGCCGCTGGAATTTCGGTTTCGCCATCCGCAATTTTTATTTTTTCCAAATCATCGTCATGCAAAACCTGAATCTTTTTAACAGCATTACCGTTTACCCATGCCAACAAAACTGTCTTGTCTGTAAATGTATGTTTCAACGGACCGCGATAATTTTCATCTGCACCATAATATATCCAAACTTCATCACCATAAATTGTTTTTGTTTGTGGCGCACCAACCCGGTCTAACAGTTGCGATGTTGTTTTAATTGACGCAACATCTTGTTCTATGGTTTCTGGAAAAACATATCCACGATGTTTTGTCTGAAAAGTACACGCAGACAGTATTGTTGCCAAAACTATAAAAAACATTTGAACTTTAAACTTTGAACTTTGAATTTTCATCTTTTTACCCTTCCCCGTTTTCTTTGTTCTTTTGCACCATAAAATTAGAAATGTATTTCTTCAATTCGTCTTTATAACGATTATTCACCTTGGCACTTTCGACCAGTTTATCAAAATTCGGATTAACCGCGCGCGCCGCAGCAAAACGGCTTTCTGTTTTAAGGAAATCATCTAATGATTCTGGATTATCAACAGATGAATCCATAGTCAACGGCGAATGGCCATCCACCGCAAGCCGCGGATCAAAACGATACAGTGGCCATGCCCCAGTATTCACTAACATTTGCTGATGTTCGGCACCATTTTGCAATGCGAAGCCATGCGCGATACATGGCGCATATGCTAATATTATTGACGGGCCATTAAAAGATTCCGCCTCACGAAAAGCACGAATCGCTTGCGCTTGATTTGCACCCAGCGCAATTTGTGCAACATATGCGCCAGACATCATTGCGATTAAACCCAAATCTTTTTTCGCGTGTTCTTTGCCGCCAATTGCAAATTTCATCGATGCACCAAACGGCGTTGATTTTGATTGTTGACCGCCAGTATTAGAATAACCTTCGGTATCAAGCACAAGAATATTGACATTTTCACCACTGTGCAAAATGTGGTCCAAACCACCATAACCAATATCGTATGCCCAACCATCGCCACCAATTATCCACACAGATTTATCAACAATCGCGTCCAATAAACTTTCCGCAACACGTGCGCGTGGCTTTTTTATTTTGTGTAATTGTTTTTGCAAATCGGCCATTATTTCGCGCTGCTTGGCCACATCGGTTTCGGCAAACAATTCTTCGACATGTGCTATTTCAAGCTCGAACAATACCCCCTTTAATGCATCGCGTTTTTGGTTTAATGCCAAACGCATTCCCAAACCATATTCTGCGTTGTCTTCAAATAAAGAATTAGACCAAGCTGGACCGCGCCCATGTTCATCTGTTGTCCATGGTGTTGTGGGCAGATTTCCACCGTAAATAGACGAACAACCCGTCGCATTTGCAACAACCATGCGGTCACCAAACAGGTGTGCCAACATTTTCACATACGGTGTTTCACCACATCCCGCACATGCACCTGGGAATTCAAAGTAATGTGGTAATAACTCCACATGCTTTGGTATGTTAAGGTTTAATTTTTCGCGTGATATATCTGGCAATTTAACAGCTGCATCAAATGCCACCTGATTTTCACGAACATCATTGATTGGTTTTAATGCCAGCGCATGTACCGGACAATTTTTCACACAAACATTACAACCCGTACAATCAGCTGGTGAAATGTTTAATGTATAATACATATTTGTACCAAGCTCTGTGCTTTTCATTGGCACAACAATAATGCCCGCAGCACGCGCGTCGGCGACCTGAGCATCGGTCAAAGCCTTGATACGAATCGCGGCATGCGGACACAGCATTGAACATTTTCCACATTGAATACATTTTTCCAAATCAACCGTCGCGACATTTTGCGCCATCGCACGCTTTTCATATTTGGATGTTCCAACCGGATATTGCCCTGCCCCAAATTCGCCATCAATACGAAAACGAGAAACTGGAATTTCATCACCGCGACCCGCCGCAATTTCACCAAGCGTCCCGGCAATTTCTGCCGGTGCATCCGATGTCATTGACGGTGTCCAGTCGGGCGCAAAGTTTGACACAGACGATGGTAAATCATATTTCACTAAATATTTAGACGCACCATCAACCGCCGCCCAATTTGCAGCAACAACATCCATACCTTTCTTTTTATATGTTTTTTCAATCGCATCTTTTGCCGATTGTGAAGCAATTTTCGGATCAATCACATGTGTTAAATTAAAGAAATTCAACATAATAAAAGTATTGATGCGATTACCCAACCCAAGTTCCGCAGCCCCACGATTCGCATCCAAAAAATAAACGTTCGCGCGCAATCTTATTAATTGTTCTTGGGCTTCGCGTGGCAAATTTGCGAAAGCAACATCCGGTGCAAGCGATGTATTTATCATAACCGTTCCGCCGGCACGCAACCCATGAAAAACATCAAATCGCTGTGCAATCATAAAATTAGATATACTGATAAAATCTGCAACTTCAACCAAATACTGACTGCGAATCGGTGTTGCAGAAAACCGCACATGTGATTGAGTAATTCCGCCAGATTTTTTAGAATCATAAACCGCATACGATTGCGGATATAAATCTGAATTTTCGCCAACAATTTTGACGATATTTTTAACCGCGCCAACCGTTCCATCCGAACCAATGCCATAAAGTACCGCCGTTTTCACATCGTCGTGTTCAACCGCAAACGCGAAATCTGTTTTAAGAGATGTTTTCGATAAATCGTCATCAATACCAACCGTGAAATTATGATGCAATGTTCCCCGCATCATATTTTCATACACCGCCTTGACATCACGCGGTTTAAATTCTTTGGACCCCAATCCGTAACGACCACCAAACACATTTGCACGGTCCCCAATAACAGTTTTAATTGTTGTATAAAGCGGTTCACCAATCGCACCTGGTTCTTTTGTGCGGTCCAACACTGCGATATTTTCAACTGTCTTTGGCAATACAGATAAAAACGCTTCAACTGGGAACGGCTGAAATAAATGCACACGAATAAGTCCCAAACCCGCCGGCAACACATCCAATGTTTCTGCAATAGTTTCACATGACGAACCCATTGAAACAATTACATGTTTTGCGCGTTTATCGCCAACATATTCTACAACGCCATACTTTCGACCAGTTAATTTTGCGAATTCGTCCATGCAATTTTGCACGATTTCAGGCACAGAATTATAAAGCGAATTCGCCGCTTCACGCGATTGAAAGAACACATCTGGGTTTTGTGCAGTACCGCGAATTGTGGGTTTGTCTGGTGACATTCCACGATTACGATTAGCCAACACCAAATCATCAGGCAGCATTTTCCGCAACACATCATCATCAATACGGCTAAGACGCGATTCTTCGTGACTTGTTCGAAATCCATCAAAGAAATGCACAAACGGAACGCGCGACCGCAGTGTTGCTGCATGCGCAATTGCCGCCATATCATGTGCCGATTGAACATTGTGGCTTGATAACATTGCAAAACCAGTTCCACGAACAGACATCACATCGCTGTGGTCGCCAAAAATCGATAGTGCATGCGTTGCCAACGCACGCGCCGCGACATGCATAACAAACGGCGTTTGTTCGCCAGCAATTTTATACATATTTGGAATCATAAGCAATAAACCCTGGGACGCAGTAAATGTCGTAGCAAGCGAACCCATCTGTAATGCGCCATGCATTGCGCCAGCGGCGCCACCCTCGGACTGCATTTCAATTATTTGTGGAATTGCACCCCAGATATTTTTTTTATGTTGAAAAGACCATTCGTCCGCCAATTCGCCCATAGTAGAGCTTGGGGTAATCGGATAAATCGCCGCAAAGTCCACGCAACGATACGCCACATCAGCCGCCGCCCAATTTCCATCAACAATCAAATTTGCCATAATTTCCGTTCCTTTGACCCAAATTTTTATAACACGAAAATCATAGCCAAACACCCCAAAAAACGCAAGACATATTCTATATAAAATTATTGACAAATACTTTTTGTGTATTATTATTGTAGACAACAAAAGCCTAAGGATAACACAATGTTCGATATTGAAGTATCAAGAATGTTAAACAAATCAGAGGTTGGCAATTTTGTCTTTGAACCTGTGGGTAATATTTGTAATGTTCAAATTTTCGACAATTTAAAAATGGATACTGTCGGGGAATTGGTTGGCAATTTAGCACACATCATCGCCCAATTACCATTGTCAAAACCTTTTGAAACAACATCTACCAAAATAGTATCGCCATATGATATTTCAGAAGACACATTTGTATTTGATGTAGCGATTAATTGTGGTGGTGGCGACTTTGTTGCTTACAAGGCAATTGCATCAATGTTTGCATTGGCTAAATCACGTGGTGCAATAATTCGCACATATAATATTGGTCGTGCCGCCAGTTCCGCTAGCATGCTTGCGATTCAGGGAACCCCAGGATATCGTATAATGTCAGAAAACGCATACAACATGATTCATTATGGAACCGATGGTTCTTTGAACACCGTGCGCAAAGATGAAATGGAAATAGAGGTCGGAAACAAAAAGAAGGATCATGCCCAGGTTTTTTCGGTATACGAAAAATATACAAAAATAACCAAAGAAGAATTAGAAAAATATGAAACAAAGGAAGGTTCTGGACGTTTGTTTGCAAATCAATGTCTGAAAAAGCATTTGTGCGATTGGATTTTGACATTAAACGGTCAATTAATTGGTCGCAAACGTTAAAAATAAACGGGGCATTTGCCCCGTTTTTTATTTCTTTTTGTCTGACTTTTTATCGTCTGGTTTTGCGTCTTGTTTTTTATCGTTTGCTATTTTGTCTTTATCGTCCGATGCAACTGCTGGTTCATCCGCTGGTGTTGCTGGAACAAACGACAGTCCCTCTTTTACCTTAGCCAATGCGATTACCATATCAATACCGCGTTGTAATTGATAGTCACGTGCATCTTTTTCAGCATCGGTTAAATCTTTTTCATCTTCGTCGTCATCATCTTTGTCGGATTTCTTGGAATCTTTGTTTTTCTTCTTTGCCGCATCGTTTTTCAGCGAATTCTTGAAAGATGCTTCGGAATAGACACTTTCTTTTTTCTCTATCACTTTCAATTTACTTTGCAACACTTCGATATCTGGGGTTATACCTTCGTTTTGAATAGAATGACCCGATGGTGTATAATAACGTGCAATAGTGATATGAATCGCCGTTCCATCGCCCAATGGTTTTTGCTGTTGCACACTGCCCTTGCCGAAACTTTGCGACCCCATAACAAGCCCGCGATGATTATCCTGAATCGCGCCAGCAACAATTTCCGATGCCGATGCCGATCCATGATTTATCAATACAACAATCGGTTTACCATTTGTCATATCACCCGGTTTTGCAAACACACGGTCAATATCGGTTTTTTCCTTGCCACGTGTTGAAACAATTTCACCACTGTCCAAAAACGCATCGGCAACATCAATCGCCGCAGTTAAATATCCACCAGGATTGTTACGAACATCAACGACATAGCCGACAACTTTCTTTTTTTCCAAATCTTTTAATGCATCATGCAATTCCTTGGTTGTGGTTGCACCAAAATCAGATATACGAACATATCCAATTTTCGGCGAATCTTCGTCGGCATCTGCCAGTTGTTTTTCCTCAAACTTAACCGATTTAACCTTGATAATATCACGCTTTAATGTAATATCACGCGGTTCTTCACCTTCAGAAATTACAGTTAACTTAACCTTGGTTCCCGGACGACCCTTCATTTTTTTAACCGCCTGGTTTAATGTCAAATCAAACACTTGTTCGCCGTCAATATGAGTGATGTAATCACCCGCTTTTATTCCCGCTTTATCCGCAGGCGTATCATCAATCGGGGAAATAACACGAACAGCACCACGATCAGACGTGATTTGAATACCCAGCCCCCCGAATTCGCCATGTGATTTATCATTAAATTCCTTGAAATCATCAGCAGACAAATATGACGAATGTGGGTCCAATTCCGCCAACATACCGTTCATTGCGGCCTCTAAAATTTTCTTTTCATCAACCTCTTCGACAAAATTATCACGCGCAGTTTCAAATACCAGCGCCAACTTTTTTAATTCTTCATATATTTGCGCATCGGTCAAATGAACAATCGGTTCTTCTTTTTTATTTTTTGGCGCGGCAAAAGATGATACAGGCACAATCAAAGCCAACAACAAACATAATTTCTTGAACATACTAAAATCCCCTTATAAATGTTGGTTTTTAGCATACACCAAAACATTTCACATCGCAATTTATTTTTTGTACTAAAAAG
>CADAHF010000005.1:0-36384 GCA_902787665.1 uncultured Pseudomonadota bacterium | reverse complement strand
TGATTTCGTTTTAAAACGCCCTCTGCCCAACAAAAACGAAGAAAACAACCAACAATGGTTGGACAAACAACATAAAACCCAACAAGTTATCAAAGAAATTCGTTCCGTAGCAAACCCTGTATATAACGTTCCTGATATGATATTTGTGAACGATGACGAATTCCAAGTGCTTGAGGAACGCGCCCCGGGGGAACCGCTGACATGCGAACTGTTTCGCACATTATCAAAACGCCAACAATACGAAATTGTTAACAGCATTGGCAGTTTTTTGGTTGATATGAATGAATTAAAACCAGTAAGCGAACCTTTGCAACACAAATTAACTGATGAATTAAAAATAAAACGTCTTGATACATTTATTGATCAAAAAATGTCAAAATGGTTTAACAAGAACGACATTCGTCAAATATCACGCATACGTGATCACATATGTTCTTTTGAATATACAACGAATCTAGCGTGGTCACATTCAGATTTGAACTCTGGCAATGTTTTTTATGATTCCAAAACAAGCCGTTTGTCATTTATTGACTTTGCAGAAACAGATTATAACTTTATCTATCGTGATATTTTTTCACCACTGCAACTTGAACTGGGTATTTACAAACAAGTGTATGATATGTATGTAAAATTGCACGATAAATCATTGTATACAATTCCGGGTATAAAAACCGAAAATTTACGTAACATAATGAAATACCGGCTTATTTGCATTTACTTAAAACGTTTTATCAAAGCATCTGATGATTTACGCACCAGTCCAAAAAACGATAAAAGTGTAAATAATAATGCTGCAAAAATTGCATTTATGCGCACCCAGATTGCATCTATTCAAAATCTTGAAAAACAGTTTTCAAAATAAACAAATTAATCTTCGTCACGGAACAAACGCGCCGGGTCAACCGATTGATTTCCGCGCCGAACTTCCAGATACATCTCTTGTTTATCCGCACTCATACGACCAACGGGTTCACCGGCTAAAACCTCTTGTTCTGGCAAGACATCAATCGACCCAAGATTTGTCATAACTGTATTGTACCCATTCTTATGCGACATAATTACGACTTTGCCAAAGCCACGAAAACTGTCAGCAAATTTTACAATACCGTCTGCCGGCGCCATAACTAACGCATCACCACGTGTGCGAACACGCCAACCGTCCGACTTTAACCCCAAAGCCGTCTTTTCGCCATAACGCACAACAACACGACCACGCACCGGCAAATTTAATTTACGCCGGGAAAAACGCGCATCCGCCGACATTTCGGACGAACCAACACCAGCCGACAATTCGGAAATACTTTTTGCGCGCGCCGACAAATCGTGCAGTTTTTTCTGCAAATCTGCTTGTTTAGTTTTTAATTGTTCATTTTGCGCCGAACGCGTCCGCAACAATTTATCCAATTCGTTACGTTGCGACACATATTTTTTCGCGGTTCGATCCAGTTTTTCTTTTTCCACCGCACGCGCATCGCGCACACGTTCCAGTTCGGCAACCTGTTTATTAGCGCGTTCAATTTCATCACCAAAATTGTCTGCCGCCCCGGTTAATACCGATGAAGTCAAAACAAATTCGTGCATATTGTCTGCATCAAAACTTGGGTTCATTGCAACAAATAAAATCGAAGCCGCCGCATCAGAAATCCGCGCACGATTTTTTTCGATTTCGCGCGTTATTGAATCAATTCGCATATCCAGTTCAGCAATTTTCTTTGCTATTTCTGCGCGCTGCGATTCAAGCGAACTTACCTGGTCTGCGGCTTTGACAAGTTGTTTTTTTGTTTTGGCAATATCGCGTTCACTGGACGCAACCCGAACTGACAATTCCTTGCTTTGCTTTTCGGCCTGTTGAATTTGAGATTGAATTTGCGCCAAATCATTTGCACCATATGCCACCGGCACAACACAAGCCAACACAACAAATAATAATATTATTCGTTTCATTATTTGCAAATCACGCGCAAGAATACTTTCTTGCCCTTTTGCACCATAATTTCCGTTGCAGGTGCAATCATCGTTTTCGGGTCGGTGACTTTTTGTCCGTCAATCTGGATTCCTCCCTGTTCTACATTACGGCGCGCATCAGATTTAGATTCAAACAATCCCGCCGTGCACAAGAAATCAAGTATTCCCATTGGGGATTTCATTTCAATTTCAACCGTCGGCATATCATCTGCATTACCCCCACTGAACAACGAAGCTGCTGTATTGGCCGCCGATTGTGCCAATTCTTCCCCATGAATTAATTTGGTAATTTCAAACGCCATCCGTTTTTTAGCCGCAATAATGTCTGTTTTACACATCTCTTTGATCTCATCCATTGATATATCGGTGAATAAAGCCAATAACATTTCTGTATTGTCATCTGCGGTATTATAAAAATATTGATAGAAATCAAATGGTGTTGTTTTTTCACGAGCAACCCAAAGCGTACCTTTTTCGGTTTTGCCCATTTTTTTACCATCTGCGGTCATCAACAATGGTGATGTTAAACCATATATTTCTGATTTTTCATTTCCTTGTTCAATATTCATTTTACGGAATAATTCGGTTCCAGCCACAATGTTTCCCCACTGATCACTGCCACCAATTTCCAAAATACACCCCTTGGTATTATACAAATGAACAAAGTCATACGCCTGCATCGGCATATAGCCCATTTCCAGAAATGTCAGCCCGCCATTTTCACGGCGACGTGCGTATGCTTCACTTGCTAACATCGTGCTAACATTGAAATGAACACAAACAAGACGCATAAAATCGATATATGAAAAATTATCCATCCAATCGGCATTATTTACTATTTCGGTTTCCGGCAAAACGAAACGACGCGCTAATTCTTTCACTTCATCCAGATTGTGTTTTACTTGATCTTTTGTTAACATCTTGCGCATATCTGATTTGCCTGTTGGATCACCAATCAAAGATGTTGCGCCACCAATTAACAAAACACCATGATGTCCAGCATCTTGTAAATGTCTGAACATACGCAACGCAAAGAAATGCCCAATATGCAAACTATCTGCGGTTGGATCTATACCTAAATAAAAAGATATTTTTTTATCACTATTTAATAAGTTCTTTATCTGTTCAGGATGCGTCATATCTTTTACGAAACCGCGTTCCTGTAGCATATCGAATAATTTTTGTGTTTTTTCGTTTTGCATTCTATAACCCTTGTGATTGTTTCCAATTTTTTATGCCAATTCCCGCAAGTATTTGTGCATTACGCCACGCACGCACACTCGGTTTTTTACCATTTGCAATTATATTTTTACGTGCAACAAAATTAAAGATTAATCTGTCATACCATTTCATCATGCCGATATAGTGTTGTCCACCCATTAATTCACATGGCGCCAAAACACCCATATCTATAATATTACCATTGTAAATATATGCCATTGGCGTATAACCCAAAACACCGCCATATATAATACGGATTTTATCGCCTGGAATCAAATAACCTTCTTTTGGTTTTGGAACATTGAAAAATTTACCATCACCAACAAACACCGTCATATTTGGTCCATCGCCAACACCAACACCTGTTATTCTATATTTTTCCATTTTTATAATTCCTTTATGCCGGAATCATAGCATTGTTTTATTTGATGGGCAAGTTTATTCTTAAAAAAATCGGGCGAAAATCGCCCGATTTACTAACTACTAATCACTAACCACTAGCTTAACATCTTTGCAACTTCGTCGGCCAGGTTATCTTCACGTTTTTCGATACCTTCGCCCAAAACAAAATATGCAAATCCAGCCAATTTACCACCGGCTTCATCAATAACCTGTTTAACGGTCTTTGATGGATCCATAACAAACGGTTGTTCTTCCAATACTGATTCTGCATACCATTTGTTGATACGGCCAGCAACCATCTTTTCAACAACAGCTTCTGGTTTGCCCGCTGTTGCACCAGATTCAATGAACACTTTCTTTTCGCGTTCCACAGCCGCCGGATTAACATCGGCAATTGTCATGAATTCAGGTTTGTTTGCAGCAATATGCATTGCGATTTTTGGACCGATTTCATCGATATGTTCGTTGCCACCATTGATTGCAACTGCAACACCGATTTGGCCCATACCAGGAACCAACGCATTGTGAATATATGAATAAATGTGTTCACCGTTAACCTTTGCGATACGGCGCAGATTCATATTTTCACCAATTGTTGCGATTGTCGCAGCAATGTCATCTTTGACTGCATTCATTGTTGCATCAAAATCGCCCGCCAATTCCAACGCTTTGTTTGCAACATCGGCAACCAATTTTTGGAACTTGTCGTTTTTCGCAACAAAGTCTGTTTCAGCATTAACTTCAACCACACAGCCCATATCGTTGCATTTTACAACGGTGACCAAGCCCGATGCGGCAACACGACTTGCCTTGGATGCGGCTTTAACAATACCTTTCTGGCGCAGCCAGTCGGCTGCGGCTTCGATATCGCCATTTGTCTCGACCAATGCTTTTTTACAATCCATCATACCTGCGGATGTTTTTTCACGCAGTTCTTGAATTAATTTTGCTGTTACTTCTGCCATTGTATCCCCCATTATTCCTTTGATTATTTATCTGCTTTTTCAGCCTTGTCTGCCAATTTGCTGCGACGAGTTTCGCGTGCAACCATTGTTTTGGTTTTCTGCTTTGCTTCAGCATCTTTTACATCTGCTTCGAATTCGTCTGCTTCGGCGGATGCGTCAACATCGCCCTTCTTTGCAGCGGCTGCGCCACCAAGACGTTTTTCAATACCAGACAAAATTGCATCTACGAACAAATCGCAATACAGCTGGCATGCACGTGCGGCATCATCATTACCCGGAACTGGATAATCAACCATTTCTGGGTTAGCGTTTGTATCGCAAACCGCAATTGTTGGAATATCCAAAGTTTTTGCTTCACGAACCGCGTTCAATTCGCGAGGAACATCAATTACAACCATCGCTTGTGGTGTGCCATGCATTTCCAAAATACCACCAAAAACTTCACGTAATTTAGCGACTTCTTTGGTCATAACACCGACTTCTTTCTTGGTTAAACCCAATTTGTCAGCGTTTTCAATGTCGGCTTCCATCTTTTTCAGACGACGAATGCTTTGTGAAACGGTTGTCCAGTTGGTTAACATACCGCCCAACCAACGATTGTTTACATAAAATTGACCGCAACGTTCCGCTGCATCTTTGACAATATCTTTTGCCTGGTGCTTGGTTGCGACAAACAAAACCTTGCCCCCGGCGGCAGTGATTGCTTCCAATGCAACCAACGCACGATGTAACAACGGTGCAGTTTTGTTCAAATTGATAATATGAATTTTATCTTTAACCCCATAAACATATGGTGTCATCAACGGGTTCCAGCGACGTGTATGGTGACCAAAATGAACACCAGCTTCCATCAACTGTTTCATAGTAAATACTGGCAATGCCATGATATAATCCTTTGTTTTCTGTTGTTATCCTCGCCATCAGGGACATACAAAACCGGAATCCCGGACAGAAACATTCCCAATGGTTGTGTTCTTCGCTTATGTAAGCGTGTCGCAATATTAAGATAAAAAATCACAGAAATCAAGTAATAAATGCGATATTTTACATATATTAACAAAGACCGCTATATACTTGACAAAAACACTTTTTGCACTATAATTATAGTGTGTAAGAGGTGAGTTGTGAGCCTTCTGAATAAAATCTTTACCGGAATTTTATGTGGCGCGTTGATATCAACCAACGGGCTGGCTGCTGACGATTGTTCAAAATTACAGTATAAACAAGAACATCCGGACCGCTGTCAATATGCGTCCACATCTACAAATACATCAACATATTTGATGATTGGTGCTGGGGTTGCAGCTGCTGGGGCGGCATTGGTTGCATTAGCAGGAGGCAATTCGGGTGGATCGTCATCTGGTGGCAGTGATGCCGGCGCACAATCATATGCTCGTTCAATCATGCCGACATCTATTATGCGCGCCAATGTCGGTAATGACATATCTGTTGCACAATTAGAATCTACTATTTCATCAAACCAATACGATCGCAACGCAACGCAATATGACGAAATTCAGTTAGCTTATTCTTTGGCACGTGGATACACTGGTGTCGGCACAAAAATTGCTGTATTTGATACCGCACTTGGTACATCTGCCAAACATGCTGAATATGTTATGGACACTATTACCCCGGTTGCCCCTGGTGCCACCATTGAACATCATTCTATTGCGTATAACACAAATGATTTTATGCCATATGATGAAATTGGCACAATAGTCGCAGAAACAAACGGCGCAAACATTTACAACAATTCTTGGAACACACCACAAGCGGCAAATACAATAAGAAACCGCAATCAGTTAGTTAAATTAACTAGCCAAAATTTTGTTGATGCAATTTCAAATGCCGCAACACAAAAAGACGCCATATTTGTATGGGCGGCTGGCAATGATTCAAATATCCAAAGCGGTATGTTGTCGGCAATGCCAAATGTTATGCCAGAATTAAACGGACACTTTGTTAATGTGGTTGCATGGGACAGCAACACCAGCGCATTGGCTGAATACAGTAATGCTTGCGGGGTGACACAGAACTATTGCATTACTGCACCCGGAACAATATCAATGTCAAATGGTCGCACCAAACGCGGGACATCGTTTGCAGCCCCAGTTGTTTCCGCCGCAATCGCTGTAATTCGTGAAGCATGGAATTATTTGCCATCGGAAACAATTACACAAATTCTGTTTGATACCGCCGCCGATTTGGGCGAAGCCGGTGTTGATGAAATATATGGGCATGGCATGTTAGACCTGGAAGCTGCGACACGTCCTGTTGGCGCACAAACAATCGCTATTTCAGATACAATATCGCAACCATTGGCAACCGCGCGTGTATCTGCATCAATCGCACATAATATCAAATCATCAAAACCAACAATGGCATTTTTCGATCAATACGGTCGTGATTTTGAAACAAGTGTTGCCGACAATATATCCGCACAAAATCGTGGTTTGGGATTTGAACGTATGCGTGGCGAAAATACACGTGCAAAGTTCGAATTTGGTGATATGGAATTTGGTTTCTATCGTAACGATATGTTGTTGGGATCTGGATTTTTGGCAACCGATGGCGACACAACAACATCATATATTGGCACAAACAAATCATACAGTTTTGGCAGCATCGAATTGTTTGGTCATACACAAATTGGTGTTGCACGACCACAAGCGTCAAACGAATCTGTGATTTCGTCATTTTCCAATATCTATACTGCATCGGCATATATCGGTGTTCGTGGCAACGATTGGTCTTTGTCGGTCGGTATGCCAGACACAATTGTAAACGGTAACATGCAATTACATTTGGCATCTGGTCGTGACAGTGCTGGCAAAATCACATATAACGATTACAAAATTGATATGGCGTCCACACCGGCGATTGAATATATGGCAAACTGGAATTTCATGACTGCTGGATTTGTTGATAATCCATACGGTAAAAATGAATTCTATGTATTTGCAAAAACAAAATTAGCATTTTAAAAACCGCCAAAATGGCGGTTTCTTATTCTTTATCATAATTCAACAAATCATATTTAACAATGTAATTAAACGACAAGCCAATCATAAGGTTACTGCCGTATACATCGGCACCACGCGCCTTGGCCCGGCGATATTGGACATACGGTCCCATTGTGAAATTATTCCATAAATTTGTATCCATACGCAATTCTGCACTGAAATCGCGCCTTAAATCGGTTGCCTCATACGCAGAATAAGTCAAATATGCACGATAATATCCATTCGTAGATACCTTTACCCCATCACGAATTGCATATTCAAGACGCCAACCACCTTCAACCGCGCCCTTATTCACAACATTATCATGATATGTAAAGTCATATTCATATAAACCTGTTATATACAAACTTTTGATAATAGGATGATCGAACAAAGACAACCCGGCATTTGCACGCACAACATTCATACGCGGTGCACCATGCGACGCGACAAATTCTGTTTGGTATTCGGCACGCGCCAATGGTCCAAACTTTAAATCACCAAGGTGCCAACATGCCCACGCCAAATCCGAAGACAACAATATTTTATCAGCGTTTTCATTGGTAATTCTGTCACCGTTATATGGTTTAAGAGTTGTTTTACCGTATTCCATAAACAAACTGTTGCCCCAATGTAAATCATTAACATTGTATTGTAATGCAGTATCCCAAACACCACGGATAAACTCTTGGTCATCTGCCTTCAAAGCCTGAATTGGTGAATCTTGGTATTCAGCAGCATTTTTAACAGATGTCTTGGACAAATCAAGCCCAATGCGGCGAATATCCAAAAATAATTCACGATTGTCGTCTGCATTTGCCACAAACGGAATAAACAATAAAAACAAATAGATAAATACTTTTTTCATGTTTCGCTTTTTATTTCCAAACACGCATCAGTTCATCTGCGGCCGATGCAGCAGTTCGCCACCCCGCCCCACGCAAGGCAATGGTTATTGATGCGCGCGATGATGTCGGTAATTCAACTGTCACTGATTTTCCAACAATATATTTTGTCGTAAAGTCAACGCGTTCAGCACGCATAATGCGGTTAAAATCAGCCCAATCAGTAATCGCATCATCACCCAATATAATCTGTGCAACAAACACATCTGTATTTGAACCATCATTTAACCAATTTTGAATATCGTTTTCAACCATCCATGTGCGCGATGCAACCTTGTCAACAGTCATCGTAATTTTTGCCGAATATGCCGTATCAGAAATCTTTTCGTTATCAATTTTAGTTTCGGCAATTAAATTTACCAAATCTGCACTTTTTGCATCTTTGATAGCAGGCACCAACTGATCTGTCATCGCATACGGGGATAATTTATCAATAAGTATCTGACGGCGCGCATCATTTATCGCCATTGTTTTAGCCGCAGATGATGTATCACTTGTCATATTGACATATGCCGACCCGATTAATTCGGCAGCATACACCCCACTCCCAACAGTCAACAAGAAAAACAATAGCAATTTTTTCATATCGCACATATTAAACTTAAAAAACTTTATCTGCAACAATTATCAGAATCGAACATCAATTCCAGCCCGAACGCCCATTGATTTGTATACAGAATCTATTTCTTTGCTTGATTTACACACCCACCCACCACAATCTTGTCTTAAACTATCCAAATAATTCATTTTCAACTGTTCTTGTTCTGTCCGAGAATCTAAATTTGCCAGTTGATTATAATATTTTTCGTTTAAATACGTTTCTGTATCAGCACCACTGACCGTGTAATAATCATATGTTACACCCAATGACAATGCGACACTGTTTGTAATCGCTGTTTTCCAATTTGCCGCCAATCCCAAATGAAACGCAGAAAACATACCAGCGGAATCTTCAACACTTTTTGGATGGGTCCAATCCCAACGATATGGTTGATCACCGGTTGATGTATAACCTGGAAAACCAAGTTCGATACGACCATTGATACTGTTGTTTTGATTTATGTCGTACAACATATCCAACGCAATATATGGTCCCGACCATTCTGTTTCGTATGAATGACTTGTTCCAAGCTGTTCAAAATAATATGTATCCGAAGCCCCAACATACAATTCACCACCTGGAATTTGAACACGACCGTTTGACGCTAAAATAGCATTAGGGGAACTGCCGTTTGCACTGGTATAGAACATCAAAACCGTCCCACATATTGATTCCCCACCCGAAGAATCACAACCACCCAAAACGGTATCCATAAGCATACCATAATTATCTTTTGTTTCTAGTTTATGTTTGAAGTAACGATACCCAATTGATGGTGTTATTTTGATATTACCCCATTTCCAAACATCCGTTAACCCCAAACCAACATTAAAACCAAGCATATTGCCATCTTGACTGGTGCCAATTGACAAACCATGTCCTATGACGGTACCAATCACATCACCGTTACTTTTTGTATACTCCTGTACACCATATCCACCATTTGAAATATCGTCATCGGTCATACTTGATTCGCCCCATTGCATACCGTACTTAAACCCGGCATCAACTTGCATTTTTGTTCGGCCTAAATCAAAGACATAGCCCGCATTTAAATCAAACACATTCCATTCCAAATTGTTGTATTTCAACACAGAGTTTGCAGTATTTACCATATCAATTTTCCACATACCAAATTCATGTGAAAGACCACCATTTACAAAGAAACCTTTTTTCGATGAAACCGTTTGGTTAGTTTTTGTCGTTGCTACGCGTGAATTTTGTTGTGCATTTGATTGCGAATAATTGTTATATCGCGCACTAGACACATAACTTGGCGTTTCCCCAGAAGGCGCACGATTATACGTCCCCGAATTCACATAAGACCCGCTTTGTCCGTAACGATATTGTGCTGGTTGATATGACGCACCCGTATAATATGTTCCTGCAGCATTCGCAACACCTGTAAAACCAAGCAAAACTAAGCAATTTAACCAAATATACTTATGTAAATTCATAATCTGTATCCCCCCCGATGTATTACCCATGATATTTTATCACAAAAAGGTTGAAAAATAAAATACTTCTTGCAACAATAGCCACTGGCAACAAATCCCAACAAGGATTGTTTTGCGACCATGGCGGAATTGGTATACGCGCAGCACTAAGGATGCTGTGGAGAAATCCTTGGGGGTTCAAGTCCCCCTGGTCGCACCAAGAATTTATATATTTTATATATAAAACTCTCATTTTGTGCTTGCTAGACGATTTAAATTTGCTAAAATCCAATCACAGAGAATGAAAAAGTTTGGGCTGATTTTAGCTGTGTGCCTTGCGTTCGTTGGGATATACGGCGCGCACGCAGATACTGTCGGCGACGCTACGCGCGCCGCAATTCGTCGTGTATCATCAAATACCCCAACAACAACAAGCCGTCAAAAGACGAATGAGTCCGCCGTTGTCACTACACCGCGTGGCAACACTGCAACTGTCACACAAACAACCCAAAATGTTCGTGGACGTGGTACAACCACACAAAATCGTACACAAAATGTTACAGAACGTACAACGGGCGCAACTTCACGCAATACAGGCAATGTTGTTTCGCGCGCTATGGTTGGATCGGCGGCATCACGCACGACAACGCCAACAACACGCACTGTCACACAAAAAACCACAACCCGCACCGCCAAGACAATTGGAAAAAACCCATCAAGTTCACGCGCAATATCTCGTGCTGCTACAACTGGCGCTGTGACACGCGACGACATATTGAACCGAAATTACAGCAAGTGCAAAACTGTATTCTTTGACTGTATGGATGAATTCTGTGCGAACAAGGATGCTCAATTAAAACGTTGTGCATGTTCATCCCGTATAAATGAATTTGACTCTATCAAAAAGCAATTGGACAAGGTTGAAGACAAAATGCTTGATTTCAACCAACGGCTTTTAACGGTTAACATGGAAAAAGAAGATGCTGCGGCGTTATCCGTCGCGACTGAGGGGGAAACGGCATATCTGTCTACCAAGGATAATACCGATTCCAAGAAAACTCTTGATGCTATCGCCAAAAAATTAAACACCAGCTTTGATACCAGCAACTTCAACAGCGATTTAAATGTGTTGTCGTGGTCATTGGACATGGATGCGGCGTTCGACAATGTCGATTCTTTGCGCGGTGCATCCACCACAACCAAAACTGGCACGGCGCTTTATTCTGCTGCATTACCAGTTTGTCGTCAAATGGCGGCTGAGGTTTGTGCAGAATCTGACATTTCGCTGGCTGAGGGCGGATACCAGGCATTAATTGAACAAGATTGTAACGCAGTTGCAAAAACATATTCTGCACAAACAGCTCAGACACGATCCAAGGTATTAGAAGGCAGCGCCCTGCTTGATATGTCGCGTTTGGATATTTATCAAAAACGTAATTCTGATGATATTTTAACTTGCAAAAAGAAAATGTTGGACATGTTAACCGATTCAACTGTGTGTGGCGAAGACCTGGGTAAATGTTTGGACATAACTGGACAATACATCGACCCATCAACTGGCGAAGTGTTTTTAACACCGAAATTAAGCAACCTGGAAACATTGCTTACCCGACCATCTGATGGTTCAACATGGACATCTACCGGTAAAAATTCTGCATTTGTAACATACCTGGATTCCAAAAAGAAATTTTTGGAACCAGCGACCGAGCATTGTCAGGTTATTGCCGATGATGTATGGGACGCGTTTGTTGAAGATGCGTTAGCACAAATCAAATTGGCCCAGGATAAAAAACTTGATGATGTTCGTCAAAGTTGCACAATCTTAACCGCCCAGTGTTTATCTGAAGCCACAGAATCAATCAAGGAATTTGATTCGCGCGCACTATCAACATTTGGTGTTACTGCCAATAAAACCGCGAACGCACTGTGTGACGATGTTATAAAATCTTGCACGGCATTGTTGAACACAACAAATGATGATGGTGACACATGGGAATCTGGTATAACTGGAATTCAGATTGCTACGACATATGAAACACTTATGCAAACCTGTCGCCAGATTGGTCAGGCCTGTATAATACAGTTGTGCAAATCGACATCTGGGAATTTTGGTTTGTGTGAAAACATATCAACATCGGTCAACCGCAAAACGATTATCAATCGTGATGCGTGCTGGCAAGATGTCGTTGATTGTATAAAAACTGTTAAAGTTGCAGAAAACGACAAACAACTTAACGACATTATCACGACACATTTAGGCTTAAGCGATGCGACAGATGCAACTTTGAATTTCTATAGTGTAATGTACCCAGGCGACCCGCAAATATTTACAAATGATAAAGCCAACGAAGAAAGCTGCAAACAAATAGGTACAAATTTAAATTGCGTTTATGATATTTGTGCCGACAAGTGTACAAAAAACGACGATTTGACCGATGATTGCATCGCATGTCGTTTGGCGGAACGCATTTGGGGTAATTGCGAACTTGAACCAACAACCGACCTGGAAACAAAATTTGTTGCAACACGTTCCGAAATCGATGGCATCACCTATACAGAAGAACAAAGCGAACACAACTATATCAAAAAACTTGCTGATGACCAGGACCAATCTCTGCTTTATTGGTTTGCGGTTAATACCGGCACAGAACAAGAAAGCAAAAGTTGCTTTGACACATCTTGTCCGGTTGGATACCAGATGACAAACGGAAAATGTACAAAAACAACTGAAATGTGCACAACAAATAGCTTATACTATGATGCACCATCTGGGCAAGACAGAACAACATGCAATGGTAACGATCGTATTTTCCCGACTGGTTCCAGCAGTATCGTTATTCCATGTGTGTGTTGTAATGTGCGTGATTCTGGCGGTAATTGCTGTGCAAGCGGTAAATCTGTTTCTGTAACACTTGATCAGCCGTTTAACAAACAGGTGGATTTCTGTGTCAAAGATGGTACTAACAGTTTGGTTATAACCGAACCATATCAAGATATAGCCTCACCTCCACGTTGGCATGTTTTGATATGTGATGGTGGTACCGTTTCTATGGAAATGGAAGGTTCCGATTTGACATGCCATGGCACACTGGTTGACGTTCTGATTAAAGCAGGAAATGACGGATATAAATTCTATTATTCTTCGCCAACATCTGAAGAATTTGTTACAAATGTAATTGATACAACAGTTGTTAATCCCAAGAACGAAACTGTGTCATGTGTATGGCAACCGGATAATGATGGCACTGGAACCTATGGCACATGGGATGGTTTCTCGGAATGTCAAAATCCGCAACAATGGATGATAAAGTATCAGGAACAACAACCTTGATGGAGAGAATGTAGCAAAAAACCAAAAAGGTGAAAAAAAATGAAATATAAAAAGAACATTTTTTACAAAATAAGACGTATTCCAGCAATGTTGGGACTTACTGCGTTAACCGCGGCAGGCTGTGGTGGCGACAAACCGATGGTTATCGAAAAAGAAGTTGACCCGATTATAAAGCGCGACACGGCTTATATACCGAAACCAGACACGACGTATTTAACCAAAATTGACACAACATACATACTGGTAATCGATACCCTTGACGCGCGCAGAATCGACACAATCATAACAAAAAAGAATGATGCGGTGTTTATTATATATGGTTTTAACAATCTTGGTAATCCCGGCAACTATGCATCTGACTTAAAAATTGAAATGTTACAAGAATATGCAAATTGTGATACAATTGAAAACATATATCTTGTTCCATCATCACAGGAAGATTGGTATGGATATGGAACAAGATACATCCCACAATTACGTGCTTTTTTACAACCGCGCATTGAGCTTTCACCAAAAATGCATGGTCGTGGCGATTTTCCATTTCTGCGTGGTGCACCATCCGAAATTCCCGAAGACAGTTTATGGTTCGTTCAAAATGGCTGGACAATAAACAAGGGACGTTAAAAGGGGTGCTAAAATGAAATTTCATAATAAAATCTTTTACCAAATAAAACACATCCCAGCAATGCTGGGGTTAACTGCATTAACAGCGACGGGCTGCGGTGGTGACAAACCGATGGTTATCGAAAAAGACCCCGAAATTATCACACAACACGATACAATCTATACATCGCGTAATGATACAATTTATACACCGCACAATGATACGATCTATGTGTTGCAAACTGATACAATTAATGCAGGCAGAATTGATACCACAAACATAAAACAACGGGATGTGATGCTGTTCTTAAAATCAGTAACTGGCACCGAATCTCTTGAGCCAACAATAAAAACATTACAAGAATATGCTAATTGTGATACTGTCTCTAATATTTATTTGGTTCCTTCTCCAGATTTTGATTGGAAACAAGGTAGCATACTGCCTGCTGGCATCACGCAAACTCGTAAACAACTGCAAGAAAAAATAAATGTTTCACCAAAAATTCACGGGCGTGGTAATTTTGATTTTATTCCAGGTCGTGCTTCCATGGTTCCCGAAGACAGTTTATGGTTCGTTCAAAACGGTTGGACAATAAATAAACAGAAATAAATGAAATTATTGAACAAAATCTTTAATAGCAACAAATCCCCTTCATTAATTGAAGGGGTGGCGAGTGTAACGAGCCGATGTGGTTATAAAATCGCTTTTTCCCGTATCGGCCCTGTTTTGTTCATCATATTTGCCGCAACCGCTTCATTTGCTGATGAAACATCGCCGTATGTATGCGACCCAGCGACTAAAAAATACACATCATGTAAAAATGGATATGTTATGTCTGGTGGAACAGGCGCAGGCAATTCTTGTGTTCCAGCCGCAACTTGTGGTGCTGGTTATTATACAATAACGGAAAACGGTTCAACTGTTTGTAAAAGTTGCAGTGTTGAAACACAAACACAGTATCCGCTATCAGCCGCTGGCAACAATGCGGGCAAAGAAAGTTGTTATAAAACATGTAACGGCAACAATTTTTATTACCCCAACGAATTGCCTGTTGAATGTTACAGTCAAACATGGTGCAACAAAACCGACGACAATAAATTCTATGTCTGGCAGAACAACGAATGTGCCAAGTGCGCATCTGGATACTATTATGAAATAGATAACAACGTGGAAAAATGTACACGATGTCCATCATCGCACCCAAACGCAACAAATAGTGGCAATTATTCGGCACAAGGTATAACCAGTTGTTTCAAAAACTGTGATTTGGGTTTATCACATATTGCTGCTGACAATCAAAACGTATACTATCCAAACATATGCACATATGTTCAATCTTGTTTCATTAATGCAATGCCCCATATACAAAACGATGGAACTTTTGATTCAAAAAAATTGTATTGTGATCAATGTGGTGATGGTACCATATACTATTATGACAGCAACGATACACTTACGAAATTAGATACAACTAAACCATTTCGATTCATGACTCACTTTGACGAAGGATTAAATATCACCAGCATTACTGTTACCAACATGGATACATCTGACACTATAACAGTATCAATAAAACCACTAAAATGTGTTAGTATTTCTGATTGGGCTCTCAAATTAAAAGAATCTAATGACGGTAATGAATACTTTTCACACAACTGTGATGGGACTACATGTGATGTTATAGATCAGGATAATACTAACCCTGGTAAGTATATTGCTGACTTTGATGCTAATTCAGACAATCAGAATAAACCTTATGGCTCTTATTCTCGTAACACGCACATATACACACTGAATACTGATAATACGACGGTAATCAATACACTGGCTAGTAATGATAAAACCATTACAGACATACAACCTCTGTCAGATTGTATAACTGGCAATTATTGTGCAAAATTGATTATGACAAAATGTCCGTTAAAGGCAACAACCATCGACACCGGCAAATCACGTTTGCGCGATTGCCAATACTGGGCAAGTCCGCTGACCCTGAAAGATAACACTAAGTCCACATCAATATCAAAAAAAGACGACGCCCTGTTCCAAATGTCACCAACAATGATAGACAGTATATTGTGCGCAGGCGATACGTGTAACTAAAATTTAATCGTTTTTATTGCCGATTCAATTTTGGACAATTCATCGTCACTGAACCGCCCAAGAACCCAATCGGCACCGTCCATTTGCAACCCAGCATCACGCGGATGTCCAATACCGATTCTTATGCGTTTATATTCTGCACCAACCGCCGCATCAATCGATTTTATACCATTGTGACCCGCACTGGATCCGCCAACCTTTTCCCGAACATCGCCGACCTTTAAATCCATATCATCGTGAATCACAATTATGTTTTCAGTTGGAATTTTATAAAAACGCGCAATCGCACCAACCGCATCACCCGACAGGTTCATAAATGTTGTCGGTTTAACAAACATTATGCGGCAACCGTCTGTTTCTGTGCGGTATGTTAATGCGTTGTGTTCGTTTTTCCATTTGGCATTTTCACCCGCCAAATAATCCACAGCCATAAATCCAACATTGTGTCGTGTGCGCGCATATTCCGGTCCTGGATTGCCCAGGCCAACTATCATAATGGGTTTATTTTCTTGCATATTCGTATCTCTTTTTTCTATTATATTATTACACAAAGGAGAAAAAATATGAAATTAAATTCTTTATCAATTTTGACCGCTGCAACATTGATGTTGGGCGCGGCAAATGCAAATGCTGGAATTGCTTTTGACCTTTATGCCGGGGCGACCGCTGGTATTGGTGGGCATAAATTCACCATGGATAATTACAGCAAACGCGAATCTGCCAATTCTTATGGTTTGGTTGCTGGTATTGATATTCCGTTCGTTCGTCTTGAAGGTGAATATAATTATATGACTGGCGAAAAGGTCGATGTGCAAATCTTGGCTTTGAACGCGTATGTCAAAATGCCGGGATTGATTATTGTAACACCATATGCCGGTGCCGGTATCGGTGGTGTGTTAAAAGTTGATACCGTTAAATCACTTATACCCGCTAATTACGAATTATCTGGCAAGGCAATATACCAAGGGATGCTTGGTGCGACATTTGATATTCCAACATTGCCAATCAAGGTTGATGTCGAAGGTCGTTTAATGTATGCACCAAAATTAATCGATTTTGAGGCACCTGTTAACGAAACAGCCAAAGCCATCCATTACGATGCGCGTGTCAAATTGCGTTATATATTCTAATGGTGATGTATCCGTATGCTGACACTGATTGATGGGAACTCTTTATTGTTTCGCGCATATTATGGGGTACACGGTCACCTGACCCGGCGCGACGGGACACCAACTGGTGCAGTGTACGGATTTTTTAATATGGTCTTGCCGGTGTTCGCATCGGCAAAGCCAAACGATTCGTTTGTGTGCGTGTTTGATGCATCGCGAATTTCTTTTCGCCAGGATATTTATCCAGAATACAAATCTAATCGTTCCGATACACCCGAAGACCTGCTGGCCCAGGGTATAATGATTCGTAGTGGACTTGCCGATATGGGTGTGCCGGTTTTGTGTATTCCGGGGGTTGAAGCAGATGATGTTATCGCAACACTTGCTCGACAAAATACAAATGCTGAAACACGAATTATCACCAGCGATAAAGATTTAATGCAATTAATCAATGACCGTATATTTTTATATGACGGTATGAAATCGCAAAACATTCGCGAACCAGAAGTTTTGGAAAAATTCGGTGTTCATCCCGACCAAGTAATTGATGTGCAATCATTAATGGGCGATTCAACCGACAATGTCCCTGGTGTGCGCGGGATTGGTCCAAAGAAAGCCGCAGAATTAATAAACCGATTCGGTTCATTGGACAATTTATATGCACATTTGGACGAAATTGAAAACGAACGAACGCGCAATCTGTTGCACGACAATCGTGAAATGGCATATATATCGCGACGACTGGTCACTCTTAAAACAGATGTTGATTTAGACGGATTAAAAATTGCACCGCTTTCGTTTAATACATCGGCCGCATTAAAGTTCGTTCGCGAATCGGTGGAAAGCGCGTCACTGGCGGCAAAAATAGAAAAACTTTTTCCAATGGATAAATTTAATCCAGCGGCGATTGTTCCGCCGACCACATTTCCTGGTTCCGCTTGTCCAACAGATATTGAACCAACACACCCTGCCCCAGCGCATGAAAACAAAAATAATATCGCAAGTGAATTTGTTATTATTCGAACCACTGATGAATTGGACACGTTTTTGGCAAACGTCAAAAATGTTATTGCTTTTGACACAGAAACAACGGGCTTAAATCAAATAACAGATAAAATTGTTGGTATGTCGTTGGCAATCGATTCGGCACGCGGAGCATATATACCGATTCGGCATCGCACATCGGGCGGCGATTTATTTGCGACTGATGCTCTTGCCCCGAATCAATTGGATATTGAAACTGTCCGTGCACATATTTGGCCGATATTCACAAATCCAAATATTGTAAAGATTGGACATAACCTTAAATACGATTTTCACATTTTGGAAAACGAAGGTATCAACACATCAGCGATTCGTCCAATCGATGACACGATGTTGTTGTCTTATGTTTTGCACGGGTCGTTGCACGGACACGGGCTTGATGAATTGGCGACAAAATATCTGAACCATAATGATATTTCGTTTGCCTCACTGTTCCCGAATGTCGCACGCGACAGCGATAAACATTTTGATATACTGGATATAAATGTTGCCGCCCCGTATGCCGCCGAAGATGCGTCTGTATGTTTTGCGCTGTATGAATTAATGCGCCCAGAATTGAACAAAAATGAAAAGTTGCGCAAATTATATGAAACTTGTGATTTACCATTAATGCCAATATTGATGCAAATGGAACGTAACGGTGTTTTGGTTAATCGTACGGAATTGGCAAGTTTGTCTGGCGCATTTCATGACCAATTAACAAAACTGGAAAGTGAAATTTGGCAAATGGTTGGACATGAATTTAATATCGCAAGCCCGAAACAGTTGGCGGCAATTTTGTTCGACGAATTAAAATTACCTGAAAATCGTAAGCGATCAACCGATGCCGAAACATTAAATGAAATGATTGATGCACACCCGGTAATTGAAAAAATATTGTCATGGCGTTCTATTGCAAAACTGGCGGGAACTTATGCGGACGCATTACCAAAACAAATTGCGCATGATGGGCGCATTCATACAACATATCTGCAGACCAGCACCAACACAGGTCGTCTGTCCAGTCGCGATCCGAACCTGCAAAACATTCCTATTAAAACCGAACTGGGCGAAGAAATTCGAAAATGTTTTGTTGCGCCAAGCGGTCGCGTACTTATATCGGTGGACTATTCACAAATTCAACTGCGTCTGTTGGCGGATGTGGCAAATGTCCCAACTTTTCGTGAAACATTTAATATGGGATTGGATATTCACGAACAAACCGCACGCAAAATTTTTGGTATTGCACCAGATAAACCGGTGCCACGCGAATTACGACGCGCGGCAAAAACTGTGAACTTTTCAATCATATATGGCATATCGTCATTTGGCCTGGCGGGGCAACTGGGTATATCGCGCGCAGCGGCCGCAAATATCATAAATTCATACATGGCCAGCATACCAGAAATTCGCAACTATATTGACGACATTCACGATTTTGTGTTGAAAAATGCATGTGTTTATACACCGTGGGGTCGGCGCATTGAATTGCCAGATGTAAAAAATCCGCGTATGCGCGCATATGCACTGCGTGCCGCGGTTAATGCACCAATTCAGGGCTTTGAGGCGGACATAGTTCGTCGCGCAATGGTTGAAATTGATAAGAATATTGTTCAGCCAAATACAGATACAATCCGTATGATTATGCAGGTTCACGATGAAATCATATTTGAATGTGATGAAGCGCGTGCCGAAGAATTTGCCAAAAAGATAAAATCAGCGATGGAAAATGTGACCCACATATCCGTCCCATTGGTCGCCGAATATGTAATCGGCACCAAATGGGGAAAGTAAAAATCCCACAAACAAAACATCTTGAAAGTGCCTTTATTGGTTGCTATTATCCGAGTATGAAAATACGGCAGTGGCTTTTTCTTGTTGGTTTATTGTTTGCAACGGCTGCAAATGCAGCCAATGTAAAAACCCCTGAATTCACAACCAAGGCAAAGTCTGCTTTTTTAATTGATTATGATTCTGGCGTAGAAATCGTTGCGAAAAATGCCGATAAATTGATGCCACCATCATCGATGATTAAACTGATGACTTTGGCGGTCTTGTTTGACGAGATAAAGGCGGGCAATTTAACCCTGGACAGCAAATTACCTGTTTCCGAAAATGCCGACTATAATAACCCGCTGTGGTATCCAGCAAGCAAGATTTGTCTGGTCACTGGCCAGGAAATAACCGTTCGTGATGCCATTTTGGGTCTGATTGTTTTATCAGGCGGTGACGCATCTGTTGTGGTTGCTGAAAAATTAGCTGGTGATGAAAATGCGTTCACCGCGAAGATGACGGCCAAGGCACGTGCGATTGGTATGGAACAATCGACATTTGGAAATGCAAGCGGTCTGCCCGACCCTAACAATTTAACAACATCGCGCGAATTGGCGATATTGGCAACGCATATTATTCGCGATTATCCAGATTTATACCCAATGTTCGCAACAAAGCGATTTGAATTTGGTGATTATAAAACCGATTGGTGTCGTGATTGGGGGCGCACCCACACCGTTAATTACAACAAATTATTATTTACAATGTCTGGTGCAGACGGTTTAAAAACAGGACACACTGCAGATGGTGGATACGGTATGGTGGCCAGCGCACGCGTTGGTGGACGTCGACTGGTCGGTGTTATAAATGGTTTTAACGCACGCGGTCACGACGCTTTGGCGGCAGAAATGAAACGCTTGCTGAATTATGGTTATACAACAACAATGAACAAAACATATTATCGTCCGGGCGACACTGTTGTTGCGATTCCAGTTTGGTATGGACGTACAAAAACTGTTAATGCGACGGTGGAACAACCGTTTGCTGTAACATTGCCAAAGCAAACACCAACCTCATCTGTGCGCGTCTTGGCGCGATTTAACGACCCGGTTGCTGCACCAATTATGCCAGGTGATAAATTGGGTGAAATTATTGCAGAACGCGATGGCAAAATTATTGCGCGTGCGCCGTTAGTTTCCGCGGAACGCGTACGTCGTGTTCAATTTATTCGCCGTATATTAAAAAATATATCTGTAATACTTGGGGGGCGGTAAAATGGCACCACGGAAATCAGTGAAATCCCCCTTTTCTTTTCCAGCACCAATCGACAACGATATGTTGGTTGGGCATGGCGATGTCTTGAAAAATTTTATGTCTGCATGGAATATGCGCGACACCCATCCAATGCATCCGGTTTGGATGTTGTGTGGTCCCCGCGGTATTGGCAAGGCAACATTGGCATACAAAATAGCAAAGATGGTTTACGGCAATGTGGGCGATTTTTTCATAATTGATTTGGCACATAACCTTGACACAAACGGCAACCCATATCCATCTGGTAAATCTATTTCGGTAAAAACCGTTACAACAGTGATTGAAAAAATGCAATTATCCGCCATGTCGGGTGGTTGGCGCGTGATTATTATTGATGCGGTTGATGAATTGACAACATCTGCGTCAAATGCATTACTTAAAATGTTGGAAGAACCCCCCGCAAATGTTCTGTTTTTATTGGTCGTGCATAAATTAGCAAATGTATTACCAACAATTCGTTCGCGCGCCCGCGTGGAAAAAATGCGCCCATTGACTATAAACGAATTGCGTGAATTGTGCGCGCACTTTATGCCTGACGCGCCTGTTAGCGATGAAACATTGCGCCTGGCCAACGGCAGTTTCGGGAAAATTGCAAACATCAAAACATCTGGGGCGGACGAAATATACGAAAACCTTATTGAAACACTTGAAAACCCACATACTACATCCAGTGATTTAATGACGATTGCCAAACAGATTGCACCAGAACCAGCGATATATGGAATTTTGTTGGACGCGATTGCGCACTTTGGTTTGGCGGAAATATATCCAACTGCAACCATTGGCATTGCAGATATTGAACGCGTGCATTTGGAGCCGGAAATCGGAATTTTCAAAATTATAAACGATATAAAGAAATGTTTACAGACACCCACTGCCATTTAACAGACGAATATTGTTCAGGTAATGAATTAGAACATGTTTTGGCACGCGCAGGTAACGCGGGTGTTACGCGTATGATCTGTGCAACGGCAGACCCAAAAGATATCGCCCCATCAATTAAAATCGCTGAAAAATATAATAATGTATTTGTGACAACCGGGATTCATCCTGAATACGCTGGAACTGTCCCAGATACATATTTAACGAACGATGTGTTGTCTCATTTTAAAGTTATCGGCATCGGGGAAATTGGTCTAGATTATCATGAAAACAACAACAATCGCGATGCACAAATAAAATTGTTTGAACAACAGTTGGAAATTGCGCGCGAACATAAATTACCTGTTGCAATTCATACGCGTGATGCAGATGAAGACACTGCTGCGATTGCGCGTGATGTTTGTGGCGTTATGCATTGTTTTACATCCAGCTGGCAACTAGCCAAGGTTATGCTGGACCGCGGTTTTTTCTTTTCTGCATCTGGTATTCTAACATTTAAAAACGCAACAGATGTGCGTGAAACATTTGCAAAGATTCCAACCAATCGAATTGTTATTGAAACAGATGCGCCCTATTGCGCGCCGGTGCCATATCGTGGCAAGACATGCGAACCGTTTATGGTTACTGAAACAGCAAAGGTTTTGGCAGAAATTAAAAATTTGCAAATAAATGAATTGGCATCTATACTTGAACAAAATACATTAAACCTGTATCCAAAAATAAAACAACAGATATGACACGCAGTATTATAAAATTTGGACAAGTTGCTGAAAACCGCAAAGCGCGGTTTAATTACTCAATCGAAGACACGATTGAGGCGGGGCTTTCTATGACTGGCGCGGAAATAAAATCTGTGCGATATGGTTTGATTACGATTGTTGATGGATTTGTGCAAAAACGTGGCGACAACCTGTTTTTAGCCGGTGTTGAAATTCAAAAATTACCAACTGCGGCACGTGTTGTGAACTTTGACGAACGTCGTCCACGCCAATTATTATTACATCGCAGCCAAATTAACCGTATGATTGGGCAATTACAGGACAAGGGTGCAACCATAGTTCCATTGAAAATGTATTTTAATAATCGCGGTAAATTAAAGGTCTTGCTGGGTATTGGTCACGGTAAACATAAAATTGACAAGCGCGAAACAATCAAAACTCGTGAATGGAACCGCAATAAATCACGCATATTAAAAGGAAAATAAAAAATGCCCGTTTGGGCATTTTTTAAAATCTCAACGATCCAGATAATTTCAAATTATGTATTTGGATATAGTTATTATATTGGTACCGATAATCAAATCCGACCTGGGCACCATTTGCAGATAACATTTCTATACCACCACCAATGTTTGCCCACAACGGATTAACATCTATATCATATTCGCTATATTTGTCAGCGGGTGCAAATTTGAACTTTGCCACATCTGGCGACCCCAACAAATCGTATTCTATACCGATTGTTGCATATGGGCGCAACTGGAACCACGGCGATGTGTAAATGCGCTTTTGTGCAGTCAACGAATACCCCGGCGTCAAAATAAAGTATCCATCAGATTTCAAACGCATATATTCAGCACCAGCAGATTTTTCTTTGACATCAAACCCAAGGTTATATCCAAAACGAGTATAAAGATTTCCAACAATATATTGATTCAACCAATCGTGCATCAATCCCCATTCCGAAATCAAACTGACATCTGAACCAACCCCGCTTATATTATCAACAAAGTTCTGTTCACGTGAAACATCCAACAAATGTAAATCTAACATTGCATTTCCATAAATGCGTGTTTTGAATCCAAGCGTATGCATTAAATACCCGCCAACACCAATATTTGTATCTGCAACACTCATCTTGTTCTGTCCAGCAACCGTTTCACCAGGTTTATAACTTAAATCCATTTTATCGGAATTATCACCAGACATATGCGACACTCGTGCCATTAACCCCAATATTGTTTTATTAGAACTTTGCCAATCGAAGCCCGCAGTAAAACTGAATCTGTTGCCTGTTATAGTTTTATCGTCTGTCGCATTTTGACGGAAGAAGCCAAAGTCAGCATCAAACCATGCATTACTCAAACTGCGATTACGATTCCATATAAATTCATTAAACATACGATCTTCGAAATCACGGAAAGATGTATGTTCATTCAAAACAATACTGCCCGCAACCTGTTCTAACTCACGCGGCTGGACCAAGCGCGCGATGTTTGTAATCGGTGCACCATTACGGTCAACCAAATATTGTTCCATACGATTATATAATTCGTTTGCTAATTCTGATAAATTAGTTCCTGCAAATGCCCCTGGTATTGCATCAATTAATTTATCGTTGTTAAATCCAGCATTGTCTAATTGTCCCACAATCATATTATCCAACGCATTTGCCGCAGATTTTTCCCCATCACCGGAACCTTCTGTGCGGTCAACAACCGATTCGGTATCAAACAGTGTTGCTGGTCCCCCAAATCTTGAATCAAACACGATATACAAACTGTCCATTATGCCATTGTTATCAAAATCACGAACAGATAAATATATTGGTAATTCGTTTTCCGTGCCATTATTGTTTACATTTGCAACCGAACTGTATGCATCAAAATAGTTAAAGCAAATTGAACCATCCGAATTACAGAAATTCACATTTAATCCGCGAATCTTTTCTGCCAAATCATTCAAACCATTTTCTGCATACAACAACCAAATTGCTTTACCTTGGTCAACAACATTATACAGATTAATTCCAATTTGTGGTGTATCCATTGCAACACCATTTGTCGCATTTGTAATTGTAGAAATATCACTGATAAAGCGACCACCAACATGAACCAACGCATTGTTTGGATTATTATCAAGATTTGTTATTTGCCCCAATGTATTATCATCATTTAATGACACATCTGCCCAATAATTATATGTTGTAGAATTTAACGATGGACCCGCGGCATATGGTAAAACTGCAACATGCAACAAGCTATTGTCATCAAACGTATAATTACCACCTATCGTCATATGTTCAAGACCATAAACCTTGATTCCACCAGACACATTGCCGCCCACGGCGATATTAGACCAATTGTTCGATGGATTTGCAGCAATTGTTAAATTTGTCGCATTGATATCACCACCAACTGTTAAATCACTGGTATTAATTGTCATTACCGACGGACCATATTGGTTAATGCCCGCAACATCAACCCCAGATGCAGAAATAGTATAATTATTTTTGATAATATTAACATCGCCCCCAACAAGTGTACCCGAATAGTTTTGATACAAATTATTTGCAACATTTAATGCTTTTTGAATATTTGATGGACCAGTCAAATTCATCTCGTCACTGACAATAGTTGCTGTTGCATTTGCGCCATTGTTAAACGATGTTGCAATGAATGAACCATTTGTATCTATTGATAAATTCGCATTGTTAATAACATTTTCAAAACTTATCCCAGATACAACACCAGTTGTTGTCAAAGACAACGTTCCATTACTTATAACATCACCATTTGCGCTGATTGATGATGCAGAAACATCAACTATTGCGCCATTCGCTACAGTTACAGCATCGCCCAAATTAGCAGCACCTGTAATCACATAATGTGTTGACCCAGACTTTGCAATAAATTCACCAGATGTAATATCCAAACTTGATGCTTCAACCAATGTTGTGTCCGCCAACTTTAACGCGCCACCAACCAATACCACATCGGTCGCATTTCCTTGAACCAAATTACCAGACAAAGTCAACCCATTAACAACTGACAACTTTTGACTTGCAGATACTGTCGTTGTTCCCCCCAATAATTCTAACGAATTCAATGTGACAACATCGCCATCGATTACAAATGTTCCATCTGCCACGGAAACATCACCTGTTGCGATTACATTTCCTGTATCTGACCAAATCGTAACATTTCCCGAATTTGATGTGACATCTAACAAAGATATATTACCACTTGCGGATATAGACAAAGCGTCATTATTTACAATCGCACCAGTCGTTGTAAACGTACCGTTTGTTGCAGTAAATACACCCGTCGCATTATTTGTAATTCCCGCAACAAATATTGATTTTGCATTAATATCCAAAGCGGTTGTTGCATTACCACTTGTTGTTATTGGTGCATTAAACACCACAGAATTTTTCGCATCAATATCCAATGCGCCACTAACATCTGTATCACCATAAATCAATACATCATGTGCGGAATTCAAGGCCAACACATTGTCATCACTAACCGAAATACCCCCACCTATCGTCATATCGGTATTATTTTGAGTATTCTTTAATGTGAATGCATCTAATGAATCATCAACAACCATACCAATGCTTGTAGTACTGCCGTCAAAATAAATTCCATCAGCAATATTTATTGCACCCGCATCAGCGATCAAGGATGGTCCATAAATCTTAATTAAACCATTATCGGATTCTGTAATTGTCCCAGCAACAGCCGTTCCAGAATAAATATCAACCTTACCATTGTTCGTAACACTTAATGCACCGACAATATCCAATACAGAAGTCGTGTCTGTGCCAAACTTTACATGCCCCTTGTTTTGAACATTCACCGCATTTACAGAAATAGTTGGTGCATCCAATGTTGCATTACGCACGGAAGTATTGTCAGTTGCAATAATATCACCAGCTATATTTATTGCAGTATCAGATATAAAGTTAATATTACCACCAACAGCATTCAAACGAACATCTTGCGTCCCAGTATTTGATTCACCCGCCAAATAAACATTACCACCAATATTAACATTACCAGCTGTTGTAACATTATATATAGTATCACCAAAATTCAACACACCACCAGTTACGCTCAACGCGTTGGTTTCAACACCGCCCGACCAAGAATTTATGTTAAACACGCCACCTTCGACAGCAATTTCATTAACAGATAATGCAATTCCACCAACACCTGCGCCACGTATTGTAAGTGTGCCACTTTTATTTTTCACAACATCATCAAATGTTGCATTTTGAGAATTAATTGTTGTTGTTCCGTTTTCATTTGTAACCACACCCGAGACATGCACCGTTCCACCAGCAGCAGTTGCCAAAACATTCAACACCGATCCATCACCAGTGTTTGTCACCGTTGCTAAATCAACTGTTTTTCCACGCAATGACATATTACCCGAATTTATAACCGAACCACCAACAGTTAATTCGTCA
This sequence comes from uncultured Pseudomonadota bacterium, assembly GCA_902787665.1. Lineage (GTDB taxonomy): Bacteria > Pseudomonadota > Alphaproteobacteria > Rs-D84 > Rs-D84 > Enterousia. The sequence continues at coordinate 8,552 of CADAHF010000005.1, read as the reverse complement.
TACGCAGTAATATTTGTCTGTGTTCCTGTCGCAGCACGCAGATCTTCAATAATACCAATATCATCATCAGCCGTTTGGGTGGTGTTTGTGATTTGCAACAGATTGCCATAGTTTTGAACAGCAGCTAACGACACACCAACACCACTAAGGAACAATTTCGCCGAAACATTTGAATTACCGCCAAGCTGACCATTTACAACGGTTCCCGCATTTAATGCATCGCCAGACACCGTCAAATTAACAAATGACTTATTGTTTGAAATAAGATTATTAGTACCCAACGATAAAGTATTTGTTGTGACACTCATTACCGAAGTTGCCGACATCCCAGATAAATCCATACCATTTGCAAAAGATGTTGCACCCCCAATACTAAGCACCGCATCACCAGCATTAACAAAAGAATCCGCTGATAAACCCTTGGATGTTATATTAAGATGACCACCTGTACTGCTTAACACACCCGCAACATTAATCGCACCCGTTCCACTATTCTGTGTGGTATCTATGGTTAAACTGGAACCGGTATTTTGAACACCATTACCCGCACCAGATACAACAAAATTGCCAGACGAAAGAATTGTCATATCGCCAACAGAATTCTGTATTGCACCAGTTGAAGTTATTGTTGTTGCACTTTTGATTGTCGCCGTTGGCGCATATGTAGACACCCCACCAACAGACAACGCACCAGTTGTTGCCTCAATATTTAATTTTCTATTTTCTGGCAGAACACTATTTGCAAACTGTGACTGAGCAACATTTCCTGCAATACTTATTGTTCCGGCCTTTAACGACAAAAGATCCGCTGACGCAATTGTTCCATTTGTGCCTGGTTTTGTTCCAGTAACACTAAAACTTGTCGCACCATCTACAGAAAAAGACCCGTTTGCCAACACATTTCCTGCGATAGACATATCAACAACCTTGCCCGCCGTCGCACTAAGTTTTAATCCACGCCCAGACACAATACTTATACTGTCACCAACAGAAATATCACCACCACTTGTAATACCAAACACCCCAGACGAAGTAGTACCAACAGTATTCAAAATGTATAAATCCCCGGCGGAATTCGTTGGCGTTTGTCGTATTCCAGTATCCAACAACATAAGGTTTCCACCAAGCCTAACGCCATTTGTGGTCGTCAACCCAACCCATGCCGGGTTTGAAACATTGCCATATTGATTAGGACTAAGCTCACTAGAAACGATTGATATAGAATCTACGGACGCACTGGAAATATCAACAGGATCACCAGCATCACCAAATGCATAAAGTGGCGCCAGACTGCATAAAAACGGCAGTATCTTTTTTATCATATTTTTTAGTTTTTTTATCCTTGTATTTGTGCTTATATTATACCATAAATTAGTGCACCAAAAAAGACAAAAAATACTTGTTTTATATTTAAGGAGAAAAAATATGTATTCAATTACAAAAATTCACGCGCGTCAGATTATGGACAGCCGCGGCAATCCAACAATCGAATGTGATATAACTCTTGATTCTGGCGTATTTGGTCGCGCAGCGGTTCCATCTGGGGCATCAACCGGAAAATTTGAAGCCATTGAGTTGCGCGATGGCAACCCAACATTTATGGGACGCAGTGTTTTAAATGCTGTCAAAAACGTAAACGAAATTATTGCACCTGCGATTATAGGGATGGATGCAACAAAACAAAGTGAAATCGACAACAAAATGCTTGAATTAGACGGCACACCAAATAAATCTAAATTGGGTGCAAATGCTGTTTTGTCTGTATCACTTGCGGTGGCACATGCGGCAGCAAACGCAATGCAATTACCACTTTATAAATACATTGCAAAAATATACGGCAATCCAAATCCTTGCGTTTTGCCCCGCCCTATGATGAACATAATCAACGGTGGTGTGCATGCTGATAATGGTTTAGATGCCCAAGAATTTATGATTATTCCAAACGGTGCAAAAAACGAATTTGAAGCAATTCAAATGGGAATGGAAGTTTTTCATAATTTAAAAACAATTCTTAAAAAATCAGGCAATTCAACAAATGTTGGTGACGAAGGCGGTTTTGCACCAAACTTTAACTCTTGCCGTCAGGCACTTGATACAATTATATCAGCAATAAATGCCGCTGGATATAAACCAGGCGCCGACATATCAATTGGGCTGGATGTCGCATCATCTGAATTTTTCGAAAACGGGATTTATTCATTCGAAGGAAACAAATTTACATCTGATGAAATGATTTCTTATTACGAAAAACTAATTGGTGAATACCCTATTATTTCCATTGAAGATGCATTAGCTGAAGAAGATTGGTCCGCATGGGAAAAATTAACACAAAAAATCGGCGACAAATGTCAATTGGTTGGCGACGATTTGTTTGTTACAAACCCATCAAGATTAGAACGTGGAATCGCATCACATGTTGCAAACGCCATCTTGATAAAAGTTAATCAGATTGGCACATTGACCGAAACACTGCGCGCAATCAAAATGGCCCAAGATGCAAATTATGGTGTAATCGTTTCGCACCGCAGTGGTGAAACCGAAGACACAACTATTGCAGACCTGGCGGTTGCGACAAATGCCGGACAAATCAAAACCGGTTCAATGTCACGAACTGACCGCATGGCAAAATATAACCAGTTATTAAGAATTGAAGAAGAACTGGACAAATCTGCAAAATATGGTATATAAACAGTTGAACAACGGGAAACGGGGGACAAAGCCCCCGTTTATTTTTAGAAAATGATAGTAGTTGTGAAATATATTATTGCAATATTACTGCTGGCATTTGTGATTTGTTTGCCGGCATACTTGGCGCGCCAGTCAGAATTAGATAAAACAGATATGGTCCGCACCAGAATTGCAAGTTGGTTATTGGGTTGGACTTTCATTGCGTGGCTTTGGTCATTGTTCCGATCCACAAGAAAATAACCAAAAAGCAACGGGGACGCAAAATTGCATCCCCGTTACAAATTGGCACTAAAATAGTTTAAACACATTACAGTTCGTTAGCATTATGTGATGGCAAAACAAGGTCACGTTTACTAAACTCTGCGGTCAAATCCACTGCCACCCTTTGTGAAGCTGCCCGAAACGCACCTTTTTTCAAAACTTTTGCTTTATCAGTCATGTTTTTACCTCTAAAACATCTCTCTGACAATCCCAGTATATCGTCGCAAGGTCATTTGTCAAGCACAATTTTCTGTTTTTGTCAACTTATTCTGTTTCTTCCACCTCAATCGCAACGGGGCTGCCCGCTGGCTCATTTTTGGTGTAATATGTTTCTTTGACAACACGCACACGACGGTTTTCCGCGTTTGGCGTATTATCCGGTGTCGGCACAGCCAAATCTTCTTCGCCACTGGACACAGCAACAATCTGACTTGCTGGAATTCCATATCCAATCAACATTTTCTGAACAGCTTCTGCGCGACGGCCACCAAGTGCATAGTTATAATTCTTGGTTCCAACCGTATCGGTATGCCCCACCACAGAAACCTTAATATTCTTGTTTTCCTGGGTTGCACTTGCTAATTTTTCAATCAATTCACGATACTCTGGCTTAATTGTCGCTTTGTTAAAATCAAAACGGATTTCAAAGACCTCTTCCATGACATGCTGTTTTGGTTCCAATGGAATCTGTTGCACCTTTATCATTGTCTTTTCACCAGATGCAGCTTGCAATTCATCTAAGCGCGCATTAATTGCTGCCAATTCTTCACGCATTGCCATCATCATATCGACAAATTCTTCGCGCGTGACCAAGTCATCATTAATCATTTGAATTGGTTCTGGTTCTGCAACAACTTCGCAATCACAAGGTGCGTCCGCTTGGGCAGGTTCAGCATTACACGGACAATTACCAGACACCGCATTTACAACACCCAAATGACGTGCATCCAATGAATTACCACTGTTTGAAACAGTCTTGTCGCCACCATAAATATTTTGATTAAACACCACTGGTTGCACAGGCACCGGGTTAATCAGATGTTCTGGAACATTAACATTGTTCACAATAATCACACCCTCACGTGCGGGGGCGCCATGCATAGCGTTCATATTGCGAGTTTCCGGATAATACGCAGTTTCCTGGATAACAGTTTCCGCCACAGGTGTTTTTACCTCAGCCACCGGTTTGGTTTTCGACACAATCTTGCCGCCCTTGCAATCACGCAAAGCAGTCAAAGCTTTGTAAAAACGTTCCTGGCATTGTGCAGCAGTTGCGTTCTGGCCACTGGCACTTGCAGATAACCAACAATCATATTTTGCTTGAACCTCTGCCGCTAATTCCGGTTGATTTTGGCTTGCGTCATTTTGCAATTGTTCTAATAAATCATTATATGCAGTCACTAATTCATACGATAAATCATCGTCATCGATCGGCCAGTTTTCCTGTGTCTCTGGAAATGGTAATTCGCCTGAGAATGCCGCCACGGCCTTTTGCGCAAACAATTCGCCCATTTCTGGATAACCACTGGTCCGTGCATTATATATTGCATACGAACGATAATTCATAGCCAATTGATTCAAGAAAGAATCTTGATGTGGGGCAGAATAAACATCCAAACCTTCAACATAATCAACCGTTGGTGTTGCAATATCGCCGTTTGCCAATTGGTTGGAATTACCAGCACAACCCGCCAAAACCAACAATACTGCGCCCAAGCATATTTGAACTTTGAATTTTGAACTTTGAACTTTCATAAATGTCCCCTTTCCCTTGTATACGGTATTATACGATTTTTGGAAAAATTAGTCCAGCAGAAAAAACAAAAATCAAAATACTATTTATTTAAAAATTGTGTCGCAACCGAACCCAAAGACGACAGTCCCCCAGTCACATTTGTTCCGCTTTTTGCGATATCACCCACAGTATTCATAATTGTTGCCGTATTCGTCTTTTGCCCGACCCCACCAATCGTTGTGGTTAAGAACTCGCCCCACATTGCACGTTTCTTTTCGGACAATTTAGAATCAGAACAATTATCAATCTTTGCAATCAACTTTGCCGCCATAGTGGCCTCTTTTTTGGTGTAATCTTCATAACTAAAATCGACCAAATCAAATATTTGATATATGTCGGACACGGATTGTTTATTTTTGCAGTTGGTTGTTCCGTCTTCACAAAAATCATTTACAATACTAACCTTTGGAAAACCGTACCATACTGTCCCTTCGTCATTTCTAGAATTAAACGTTGCAAAACATACTTCTCCACCAGTTGCCACACTTGCACGCAAATCACTTGCATATCCACGCACAGATGAACATGGTTTACGTTTAAGTTTTGATGCAACCTCTTCCGCAGTCGCCGCGCCTGTTTTCGCCCACTCTTTAATAACATCATCCACAAAAGAAATTTCGGTACTTGATGGAACACATTCTTGCACCATTGCCTTTTGTTTTACCGACAATTGTTGCACATTTGAAACCAGCGACAAAACATTAGGCACCAAGCTTGCCGTTGTGCTTGTTGACGATGCCGACTGGGTCGTAACGGGCGCCGCCTTTTTCACAGTAACCGCCCCCATGGCCACATTTGTGGTCACGGCCAATACCGTTACGATAAATGCATTAAAGGCTTTTTTCATCTCTCTGTATAGTTTATTATAACACAAAACATAAGCCAAACAAATATAAAAATTGCATTTTGTTGCCATCTGCGTTAAAATTCGCATTATGAACAGGGATAAACGCACATTTATCATATTTACCAAGCACCGCCGTCTTCAACGCCTGTGGCAGTTTTTTTTCACTGGCTGGGGTTTGATAATGGTTGCAGCTTTGGTTGCGGGCGCATTGTTCACACATCAATTATTGTGGACACCGATTTCTGCGATAAATATGAACGACATTGTGACCAATCAATTCAAAATGACCAATGCGTCGTTTGCCGGGATTGATAAAGATGGCAACCCGTTTAAATTACGCGCCGCAACTGCACGCCAAGAATATGATAATCAAGACACGATTTTCTTGGACCGGGTTTCTGGAACAATCACACGCGTTGTTGATGACAAGAAAGAAACCACAAACATATCGGCGAAGTCCGGTCAATATAGTATCCCGAATCGCACGGTCACATTAAAAGGAAATGTCCATGTTGATTCAACAACAAACGACAAAATGATAACTGATGAATTGGTGATAAAACTATGAAACAATCTGTATTACGAATTGAACATTTATCCAAAGCATACGGCAAACGTTTGGTATTACGCGACATATCAATGTATGCGCGCCAGGGCGAATCGGTTGGACTGCTTGGGCCAAACGGCGCGGGAAAAACCACCGCATTCTATTGCATAACGGGCCAGTTAAACGCTACTGGTGGTCAAATATTCTTGAATTCCCAGGATATAACACATTTGCCGTTTTATCAACGGGCGCGTCTGCACATTGGTTATTTACCCCAGGAAAATAGTGTTTTCCGCGGAATGACCGTTGAACAAAACATTATGTCTATCTTAGAGGTTGTCGAACCAAACAAACAAAAACGCAAAGAAAAATTGGATGCGTTATTAGATGAATTTGCAATATCATCACTGCGACGCAGTCCAGCCACATCATTGTCGGGTGGCGAACGTCGTCGTGTTGAAATTGCGCGCGCATTGGCAAACGATCCAAAGTTTATTTTGTTGGACGAACCGTTTGCTGGTATTGACCCAATCGCAGTTAACGAAATTCGTTCATTGGTGTCGCAATTAAAAAATCGTGGTTTAGGTGTGATTATCACCGACCATAATGTCCGTGAAACATTGGGCATCACCGACCGCAGTTATGTTTTGCACGACGGTATGATTTTAAAACAGGGAACCACAGATGAAATCATCAGCGATGAAATGGTGAAAAAGGTATACCTGGGCGAAGATTTCGTAATGTGATAAAAGCAATATAAAAAACCACCGCAATCGCGGTGGTTTTTATTAATCACTAATAACTAACATTAGTTATTATTTATCCAATGCTGTCATGATTTGATCATATGGAATCGCACCTGGAAATGCTTGTTCGCCAATAACCAAGAACGGTGTTCCATTAATTTCAAAACGCTGTGCCAAATCACGAACATTCGCCAATTCACGAGAAACGATTTCGTTTTCCATGTCTTTTTTCAATTTGGCTGTATCCAAACCTGCTTCTTTTGCCATCTTCATGATGTTTGCTTCGACTTTTTCTGCAATTTTGGATTGATCTTTCAAATCATCTTGGCTGTAGAAATCACGAGTCATCATCATGTCAACAAAGACAGCTGCTTTGTCTGCATCTTGCATTTTTGCAGCGATTGCTGCTTTTGCTGGACCATCAGACAACGCGCCATGGATAGAGAAGTTCTTGATAACAACGCGAACATCATCACGTTCTTCCAAAACACGTGCTAATTCGCCATGAACACGACGACAGAAAGGACAGCTAAAGTCAGTCCAAACAAAGACTGTTTTCTTTGCATCACGGTTACCCAAAACTGGGGCATCCGCCATCATTTTGCCAGCATTCGAACGAACATACGCGCGAACAGCTTTGTTCTTTTCGGCCTGTTCCTGACTCTGCATTGCAGAAATCATTTCTTTCACAATGCCTGGGTTAACACTTGTTAAGTAATACGGAGTGTACAAACGTGTAACACAGCCCGCAATCAGCAAAATTGCAACCAATTTGATTGATTTTTTGCATACGATAAAGCCCAATGTTGGTTTTTTCGCATCACCCTTGACCAGCATGCCGCCGAACAAGAACAGCGCGATCGCCAATATCAAGACCAATATTGTCCAAGTCATATTTTTTCTCCTTTGCTTGTTGAACAAAAATACCTTAGAAAATTTTATTCATATTCGCAAGAGTAATTTTTCAAAAAGTTAAAAAATTTATATACGCGATAAATACAGACGTGCCACTGGAACATCAATGCCTTGTTGCCCACACACGTTCGAAACAAAACGCATTGTTATATCTAATGTTAACGGTAATTTATATAATCTATTTATATATGGTGCGGCACAATCGCTGCACACTGCCCGACCCGTCTTTGGCGACAGATAATTTAAATTGTCTGTTTTACCACATCCCGAACAATGTGATAAATCCAGCGCATACCCCAATTCGCGCAACAAAACCATTTCCCAATTTAAATATATATCCATCGTGTTGTCCGCCGACATCTGTTTTAACATCGCAACCGTTTCATCATATAAATTTGTATATGCTTCGCGTTCTGGCAACAACGCATCAATTAATGCGAACATTGAATTCATACATGATAGAGTTCGCTTGTCGCCCATTAAATTCACAGCCACGTTTTCGGTTGATTCCCAATGAAATGCCCCCAGCTGTGATTCAAGACGCGCATTCCAAATTGCAAGACCCACCTGGCCCACCAATGCACGATTTTTTTTCGCAACGGATGCCCCGCGCATAATGCCGTGCAACATACCATATTCGCGCGTAAAAATATGCGCAACGCAATCGCGTTCACCAGTCGGGCGCAAGCCAATTAAAATACCATTTGATTCCAATTTCATTTCTATACGATTATAATTCTTTGTGATAAAAAA